>JBCAZO010000230.1:0-4951 GCA_038532975.1 Pseudomonadota bacterium | reverse complement strand
GTGCAAAGAGCGCCATCGCGGCGACTTTGGGGGCTGTGGCGAAGAAGGCCGTGATCGGCGTTGGAGCGCCCTCGTAGACGTCTGGCGTCCACATGTGGAACGGCACGGCGGAGACCTTAAAGGCCATGCCGGAGATAACAAACACCAGACCAATGAGCAGGCCCAGAGGCGCCCGGCCATCCGCCGCCTCGATGATGCCAGAGAACAGTGTGGTGCCTGCAAAGCCGTAGACCAGCGAGGCCCCGTAGAGAAGCAAACCCGAACTGAGCGCACCCAGCACGAAATATTTCAGCCCGGCCTCGGTGGATTTCACGCTGTCGCGTCTCAGCGAGGCGACCACGTAAAGCGCTAGCGATTGAAGCTCCAGCCCCATGTAAAGCGCCATAAGGTCGCCCGCGCTGACCATCATCATCATGCCTACAGCCGCCAGCGCAATCAGCAGCGGGTATTCAAACCGCAGGATATCACGCCGCGCCATATACTCCTGCCCCATGACCAGCACCGCAGAGGCCGAAAGCAGGATTGTCACCTTGGCAAAGCGCGCAAACCCATCATCGTTGAACATCCCGCCAAAGGCTGTGCGTGTGCCCTCGCCGCTGACTCCGATCCAGAATGCCACGGCGGTCATCAACCCCGCCGTCACCCAGACCAGCAGGCTCGCCATGCGGTCCTGACTTGTGTAGGCCCCGAAAAGCAGTGCGGCTATGGCGTAAACCGAGAGGATGATCTCGGGCAGGATAACTGTCAGATCTGCCTGCATCGTCTTACTCCGTCGCGGCGGCCAGCTTGGTCGCGGCATCCGCCTCGGCCAGGGCCAGTTCGTAGTTGGAAATCAGCGCCTCAACCGAGGGGCCGATAATATCGGTCACAAGGCTGGGATAGACGCCCAGCAGGATTGTCATCACCACCAGCGGCGCAAAGATCGCGCGCTCGCGTTTAGACATGTCGGTGATCGACTTCAGGCTCTCCTTGATCAGATCGCCCATCACCACCCGGCGATAGAGCCAGAGCGCATAGGCCGCCGACAGGATCACGCCGGATGTGGCCACCAGCGCCACCCATGTGTTGACCTGGAAAATGCCGACGAGCGTCAGGAATTCCCCAATGAACCCGGACGTGCCCGGCAGGCCCACATTGGCCATGGTGAAGAGCATGAAAATGAGCGCATAGGCCGGCATCCGGTTCACAAGGCCACCATAGGCGTCAATCTCGCGCGTATGCATCCGGTCATAGATGACGCCCACACAAAGGAAGAGCGCGCCGGAGATGAACCCGTGACTGAGCATCTGAAAGATCGCGCCGTCAATGCCCTGCTGGTTCGCCGCGAATATGCCCATGGTGACATAGCCCATGTGCGCCACTGACGAATAGGCAATCAGCTTTTTCATGTCCTCCTGCGCCAGCGCCACCAGCGAGGTGTAGACAATCGCAATGGCCGACATCCAAAGCACCAGCGGCGTCATCACCTCGGACCCAATGGGGAACATCGGCAGGCTGAACCGCAGGAAGCCATAGCCGCCCATCTTCAGCAGGATCGCAGCCAGCACGACCGAGCCTGCCGTTGGCGCCTGCACGTGCGCATCCGGCAGCCAGGTATGCACCGGCCACATCGGCATCTTCACTGCAAAGCTGGCAAAGAAGGCCAGGAACATCAGCGTCTGCATGCCCCCCACGATCTGCACGCCCAAGAGCGAGAAGGTCTCGGACCCGAACTGATGGCTCATTAGCGTTGGAATATCCGTAGTGCCCGCCTCGGAGAACATCGCGACCATCGCCACCAGCATCAGAACCGAGCCAAGGAAGGTGTAGAGGAAGAACTTGAAGGAGGCATAGATGCGCTCCTTGCCACCCCAGATGCCGATGATCAGGAACATCGGGATAAGCCCCGCCTCGAAGAACAGGTAGAAAAGCACCAGATCAAGCGCCATGAACACGCCCAGCATCAGCGTCTCAAGGATCAGAAAGGCGATCATGTATTCCTTGACCCGATGCGTGACATTCCACGACGCGGCGATTGTGATCGGCATCATGAAGGTGGTCAGCATCACAAAGAGAATGCTGATCCCGTCCACACCCAGCTTGTATTGCAGGCCCAAAAGCCATTCACGCTCTTCGACGAACTGGAACCCGGTGTCGTTGGGATCAAATCCAGCCAGCAGGAAGATCGACACGAGGAACGTCAGCGACGTGGCAATGAGCGCCACCCACTTGGCGTTACGCTGCGCGGTCTCATCTTCGCCGCGCAGGAACACACCGAGTATCAGCGCCGCAATCGCCGGGATGAAAGTTATTATGGAAAGCAGGTTCGATTCCATGGTGTCATTTCCAAATCTGGTAGTAGAGCGACAGCGCGACAAAGACCGCAAAGATCAACAGAGCCGCCATGGGG
The DNA here is from genome assembly GCA_038532975.1 of Pseudomonadota bacterium. Taxonomy (GTDB): domain Bacteria; phylum Pseudomonadota; class Alphaproteobacteria; order Rhodobacterales; family Rhodobacteraceae; genus Roseovarius. Next base: position 2,562 of record JBCAZO010000230.1, on the reverse strand, counting down.
CCCATCGTAGCCATGCCTGCGATTGTGGTTCCAATCGCCCCTGCAATAACGCCTATTTTTGCGTATTTGCGATATTCGGGACGGGCATCATTGAGGTACATCACACCTGCAAAAGCCATGCCGAGAGATATCAGGGCGATCAATGGCATTACTCTGCCCCCCCGCTGAGGCTCATCCAGGTGACAAGCACGGCGATGCCGATCACCATGGCGAAGGCGTAGGTAAAGATGTAGCCCGACTGCGCGCGGCCCGCGAGGCGGGTGAAGAAGGGAATGATCCCCATCGCCACGCCATTGATTGAGCCGTCAATGACATTGCCATCCCCACGCTTCCACAAAAGATGCCCAAGCGCCTTGGCGGGCCGGACAAAGAGAAAATCATAGGCCTCGTCGAAGTACCACTTGTTGAGCAGGAACAGGTACAGCGGACGCTGGTTTTCCGCCAGACGACCGGGGATGGACGGATTGACAATGTAGAACCAGAACGCCGTCAGAAGGCCCAGAACCATCGCGATGAAAGGCGACAACTTCACCCAGGTTGGCACATAATGCGCTTCGTGCAGCACGGCATTCTCAGGTGCGATATAGATGCCCGCACCGCCCGGTGCGTCCTCCATCACGTATTTCAGCTCCGAGGCCTTGGGGCTGCGCTCCGCCACTGCTGCCTTGATCTCGTCGCTGGGCTCTTCGTAGTGGCCGCCGAAGAAGGTGATGACCTCGTTCTGCTTGCCGAAGAAGCTCGTGTACCAGATGGCCCCCGCAAAGACCGACCCAAGCGCCAGCGCCCCAAGCGGGATCAGCATCGTCATCGGGCTTTCATGCGCATGCTCATGGGTGTGCTTATCGCCCCGCGGCTCGCCCCAGAAGGTCAGAAACATCAGTCGCCAGGAATAGAAGCTGGTGAATAGCGCCGCGATCACCAGCGCCCAGAAGGCAAAGCCGCCAGGCGTGGCCGCATAAGCGCTCTCGATCACCGCGTCCTTTGAGGCGAAGCCCGCAAAGCCGATCCAACCGGTCAGCGGTATGCCAACCCCTGTGATCGCGAGCGTTCCGATCATCATGGCCCAGAAGGTATAGGGCAGCTTTTTGCGCAGCCCGCCATAGTTGCGCATGTCCTGCTCGTGATGCATCCCGTGAATGACCGAGCCTGCGCCGAGAAACAGCATCGCCTTGAAGAACGCGTGCGTCAGCAGGTGGAACATGGCCACTGAGTAAGCGCCGACACCAGCGGCGACGAACATGTAGCCAAGCTGCGAACAGGTAGAGTACGCGATCACGCGTTTGATGTCGTTCTGCACCAGACCCACGGTCGCGGCAAAGAACGCCGTCATCGCACCGATCACCGTCACAATGGCCAGCGCGGCTGGCGCAAATTCCATGATCGGCGACATGCGACAGACAAGGAACACCCCAGCTGTCACCATGGTTGCCGCGTGGATCAGGGCCGACACAGGTGTGGGACCTTCCATCGCGTCGGGCAGCCAGGTGTGCAGGAAAAGCTGCGCCGATTTCCCCATCGCGCCGACAAAGAGCAGGAAAGCAATGAGGTTGGCCGCATTCCACTCGGTCCACAGGAACGTCAGCTGCGTCTCGGCCAGCTCGGGTGCGGCGGCGAAGACATCGTCGAACTTGATCGAGTCGACCAGAAAGAACAGCGCAAAGATGCCCAGCGCAAACCCAAAATCCCCCACGCGGTTGACCACAAACGCCTTGATCGCGGCGGCATTGGCGCTTGGTTTCCGGAAGTAGAAGCCGATGAGCAGGTAGGAGGCGAGGCCCACACCTTCCCAACCAAAGAACATCTGCAACAGGTTATCTGCCGTCACCAGCATCAGCATGGCAAAGGTGAAAAGGCTCAGATAGGCAAAGAATCTTGGACGATAGCTTTCGTCTTCGGCGAAATTCTCGTCATGCGCCATGTAACCCATGGAGTATAGATGCACGAGCGCCGAGACCGTGGTGATCACGATCAGCATGATCGCCGTCAGCCGGTCAAGCCTGATGGCCCAGGCGGTATCGAGCGTGCCCGAGCGCACCCAGTCAAGGATGTGAATGCTCTGCGTGGTGCCGTCGAAGCCCAGAAAGACGATCCAGCTCAGGATGGCCGACAGGAACAAAAGCCCCGTCGCAACCCACTGCGCGCCCACGTCGCCGATAACGCGCCAGCCGAACCCGGCGATGATGGCCCCCACCAGCGGGGCAAAGAGGATGATCTGCTCCATTAGTGGTACTCCAGTCCCGACTGACAATCAGGGCACTTTCTCAAGTGCAAGTCACTGCCGTTGGCGCCATAGACTGCTCCACAATTTGAACAGCCGACTTGGTAGACTTTCTGCAAGTGGTCATTACCATTGAAGGCCGTTTTCCGAATGACGACTTGGCCATTTCGGTTCACGAAACCCACTTCTGTCGAGTAGCCTGCTTCCATGCCCCTACCCCTTCATCACGTTGACATCTTCCACCGCGATTGTGCCACGGTTGCGGAAGAAGCAGACGAGGATTGCAAGGCCAATCGCGGCCTCGGCGGCGGCCACGGTCAGCACAAAGAGCGTGAAGACCTGGC
>JBCAZO010000229.1:0-4959 GCA_038532975.1 Pseudomonadota bacterium | reverse complement strand
ACACCGCCGCTTGGCCCTCTCGCACGGTGAGCTTCGCACCGTATTTGATCTCGTGATCTTCCCGCTCAAACCGCCAGACCATGGTGTCGCGCGTGTCATCCGTCCAGTGAATGACGTCGATGAATTCGCCTGTGAGAAAATCTAGAATGCCCATTGTCTGGTCTCCTTTTGTCGTCAGCTCGGACCGCTGCGATTGGCAAAAATGCGAGAGAAAATTGGTCGCGCCTCTTCCAGAGACATACCGGGCTTGAGCGCAGGGCTATAGAGCGTGCGCAGCAATTCCTCGTCATGCGTGGTCAAAAGCGCGAATTCCTCGTCATCGTTAAAAATCGACGGCCGCGCTCGTGGACTGTCATTGGCAAGCCCCAGGCCTTGCGCCAGTTCCTCATGAATGCAGGCCAGCCGTTGCAGCGCGGTATTTTCCGAGCGGATATAGGCCAGCGCCACGCGATACTCATAGTCGTTCTCCATACCCGCCGCGATGACGAAGCATCGAATGGAGCGCGGCAGACGGTTGTAGAACCCAACACTGCCCCGCTGAAAGCTTGGCAGAACCTCTTGGGTACGTGCGCTGGCTTCTTCGGAATCATCGGCACTCATGATCATAACGATGAAATTCGCGTTGCTGTTGTTCACCGAAATTGGATGGCCGGTGACCCGCGAAAGCCTTGCCGCATAGGCGCGGATATCGGACAAATCCTGCGCCTGAATATCCTTTGGCACACGCGCCCCGAATTCAACGCCAATGCGCACCGGCGCGCGCCATTTGCGCAACCGTCCCGGCACGTCATCCGCCGGGCTAAGCCCGCCATTGTTCTGGTATTCGTTGTAAAACGCGATCCGTTCAAAATTGCGCTTCAGGTCTGTGTCATTAAAGGGTGTGTCCACCCCACCTCCACCCGTACGCATCAAATCCTGCGCCTGCAGATCGTTTTGCAATCTTGCATAGTACTGTGTCAAAGCTTGGCTGGTTGCCGAAGGCTGAATGTCATCACCATCCAACAAATCCGCTGGGCGCGCCTGTGGTTTTGCCGATGGATCAAGTGCCGTGGACGCCAAGCATCCGGCGAGAAGTATACTTCCCGCCAGACATACGGCCGTTCGCCAAACACGATGAACATTACGCAAGCTAAGCAGCTCCGTTTGTTAGCCCGGCACGGCCGTGCCAGCATTGTCACCGACACCATCGCGGCGTGACTTGGCAGCCGCAAGTGTATCGCGCAGCTCCGCTTCCATCTTCTTGAGCTCTTCCTCAGCCGCCGCGCGGCGCGCCTTGCCTTCGTCGGCAATCTGAAGACTCTCTTCGATGGTACCGATCAGATCGGCGTTGGCCTGTTTCACCGCTTCGATGTCAAAAACGCCGCGCTCCATTTCTTCGCGGATCATCTTGTTGGCATCGCGCAGGTTCTCGGCATTTGAGGTCAAAAGCTCATTGGTCAGATCGTTGGCATCCCTGACCGCCGCAGCGGCTTCGGCAGAGCGTTGGATCGTGACCGCCTGCGCCAGTTGGGTTTCCCAAAGCGGCACGGTGTTAACAAGTGTCGAATTGATCTTGGTCACCAGCGACTTATCGTTCTCCTGTACAAGCCGGATGGATGGCAGCGATTGCATCGTCACCTGACGCGTCAGTTTCAGGTCATGCACTCGGCGCTCAAGATCATCTCGTGCCGCACGCAGGTCGCGCAACTCCTGCGCCTGCATCACTTGCTGATCTTCCGGAGCCGCCTGCACCTCGGCTTCCTTGGCCGGAATGGCGGTTTCATCCAGCTCTTTCAGCTTTTCCTCACCCGCCGCAATATAGAGTGCGAGTTCATCATAGAATTGCAACGTTTTCTCATAGAGCAGATCGAGCGACTTGATATCCTTCAAAAGCGTATGCTCATGCGCCAAAAGATCATCCGTAATCTTGTCAATCTGGCCCTGAACGGTTTCAAAGCGCGCAGTAAATTTCGCAAAAGGCGCCGCGCGACCCAAGAGCTTTTCCCACCAGGTCCGCTCACGCCGCACATCCAGCTCAGAGACTGAGAAGCCGCGAATGGTCGTCACGATGTTTCTTAAAGAGCTACCTGCCGGACCAACGTCCTTGTTGCGCACGCCTTGCAGCATGGACTGGGAGATTTCCTGCAGCTCGGCTTGCGCTGCAGACCCGAAAGACACGATCGAATTGGTGTCGGCCATGTCAATCTCATCCATCCGCTTACGGATTTCAGCGCCCTCGGCAGGGTCCGCTTGAGCGAGCGGCACGATGGCCCCGGCCTCTTTTGGTTCGGGCAGGATCACCCGGCTGATTTCTTCCACTTCGGCCAACGCGGCCTCTGCTTTTTGGCGAATAGTTTCTGACATATGTACCCCCCTCTTCGGGCTATTGCGTGTCGTCCAAACGAATGCCTTCGCGCGCCAGTCGGTCGCGCAGAACGCCAATTTCGATTTCCAGATCACTGTTGTTGTCGGTCAAAAGTTTGCGTGTTTTGGCCGTAAAATTCTCTTCCAGATCGGTGAGCAGCATCATGTAGTCAGACCGGGCCCCGGCATCACACGAGCGGCTGTAGATGTCGGCAAACTTCACCGTCGCATCGCGCGCACCCATAAGATATACGCCCAAGTATTTGCGCGCGGCGGTCAGGTCACGCGGATCATCCTCAACCGTGCGCAGCATGTCCCGGACGCTCACTTGAAACCGCTCAAGGCGTGCCTCGGCCTGCCGATCTCCGGCCCTCTTAATCGCGTCGGTCATGGCGCTGAGATAGCTTTCGGCCTTGTCCACCACTCGCGCCACCCGGTCCGTTTGCACCTTGTCGATGCCTTCCATACCCTTGTCACGCATGGGATCGGGACCAAAGGCGAAAAAGTGTAATGCGGCTCCAAGTGCCGCATAAATCACAGGCACGACAAGTCCGCCAGCACTGGCATATCCGGCTACTGCCAAGCCAAGCCCTGTGAGCGCTGATCCAGCCATCTTTCGCGGGAAACCGGGCGCACGGGCCACTTTGCGCGCCTCATAAGATTCCTGCGCCACGATTCCTTCTCGCGTCAGCCACGCCGCCAAAAGCAAAAGTCCAAGAGCCGTGAGATACAGCGCGAGACCAGTTGGACCCGACGTAAACGCCGCCCAAATCAGTGGCAGAGGTGCTAGGAAAAGTACGTTAACGCGCCCACCTGCCTGTGTCCGACGCGCACCTTGATACGCCCCGCGTTCCGGCATCCCATCCGACGGCGGCTTTCCATCGGGGCTATATTTTCCACCAAATCGCTGTGCCATCACACGCCTCCTGCAATCGAGACGTAAAGGATCAGTATGACAAGCAGAAAAAACGCCAGTCGTTGCAGGCCGCTCCCAGTCATATGCCCCTCAAGTTTGTATCCACCCATGAAACTTAGGTGATGCCCGCCCCCCTTGCTAGGGGGAAGTTTGTGGGCACCGACGCAACCGGGGTGCCCGCAACTTTCTGTAGCCAAACCTAGTGCAGTTTGGAATGCGTGCGACGTTCCGCGTTCAGCTTGCGGGTGTACCCCGACTGGATAATCTCGACTGCCACCAAAACCAGAACCGAGAAGTAGAACGTCGTCTTGGACATCGGGATGACTTCGTAACCAAAGACCTTGAGTGCCAGGCTGTCATCATGCATCGCATGCGCAGCCGCCTGACCCGCCTCACCCAGCAAAACCACACCCACGATGAGCAGAATGAACAGGCCCAATACCTCATACATACGGTTTTTCTCAAGAAATCTCGTGACCCCATCGGCAAGCACAAGCATCGCAATCCCAGACAGGATGATCGCCGTTGCAAGGATCGGGAACACATCGGTGATCGCCAAGGCCGACAATACCGAGTCAAAAGAAAAGATGAGGTTCATCAATACGATAAGCATCACGACCTTCACCGCAGATTTGCCGGACTTGCCTTCAACATCGGTGTCCAGATGCTCAATTGTCAGCATGTGGCTGATCTCTTTGACTGCGGTGTAAATGATGAAAATACCGCCCAGAATAAAGACGCAGGTGGCGAAATTCACTCCACCCTCGATCAACCCCGGTGAATTGAACACAAAGAACGGCTCTGCCATTGCATCTATGAGCTGGATCATCGTGAAGAGCAAGATCACCCGCAGTGCCACCGCGATGATGATGCCCCAGAACCGCACCGCTTTTTGGTGTGCAACAGGTGCGCGTTGGGATTCAATCGGGATATAGAGAAGGTTGTCGAACCCCAGAACCGCCTGCAGAAAGCACAGCATCAGCAGGTTGCCAAGGTTTTCAATCGTCAAAAGTTCGGCCATTTTTATCGCCCTCGTTCCATGTGCCGTTTTTCGCTGATTACCTTAGTGACGCTGTAATAACAAAACCAAACCCGCCGGAATGGACGCAGCGAGCTGTTTCACCTAGAATTTTTGGAAATCGCGACGATTGGGACACGCATGACGTCGGTTCGCCTCAGACTTTTGATCCTGGCGCTACTGCCTCTGGTGGTGCTGATGCCACTATTGCTGTGGCTTGCGGTCAGTCGTTGGGCGGCAAATTATGACAACCTGCTCATCGCCAATGTCGAAAGCGACCTGCGCATCGCCGAGCAATACCTGGCACAAATCATGACCACGACCGGCGATAGTGTCGAAGCACTTGCCTCTTCGACAACATTTAACGAGGCCGCTGGACTTTCACGTGCGAAATTCGAGGCATTTCTGGAAAAAAAACGCGCAGCACTCGGACTGGATTTTCTCTACTACCTGCCACGCGGTGCGGCGCAGCACGCGGGAACCAAGTGGCCCGTAATCAATGCTGCCATCAATGGGCCGGGAGCCACAGAGATCGACATCTTTTCCGGCTCTGATCTCAGAAAAATTGACGAGGGCCTCGCCCTGCGGGCGCGCCTTCCTCTGATCGAAACCGAAGCCGCCGTGCCCACGGACCGCACGGTCGAGGATCGCGGTATGGTGGTTCACACGGCAACGGGTGTTT
>JBCAZO010000228.1:0-4980 GCA_038532975.1 Pseudomonadota bacterium | reverse complement strand
GTCTATGACGACGTGCGGATGGCGGTGAAATGTGACCCGGACTCAATCTACATCGACGGGATGGAAGGCGGCACGGGCGCAGGCCCGCACCTTGCGACCGAAGACACCGGTGTGCCGGGCATGGCCGCGATCCGTCAGGCGCGTAAGGCGATTGATGATCTGGGCAAGCGCGGTGAGATCAGCCTTGTGTATGCGGGCGGTATCCGGAACGGTGCGGACGTGGCGAAAGCCATCGCGCTGGGCGCGGATGCGATTGCCATTGGTCACTCGGCCATGATGGCGCTGAACTGCAACAAGGACATCCCCGAGGCCAATTACCCTGAGGAAATCGGGGCCGAGCCGGGCTATTGTTACCATTGTCATACGGGCCGGTGCCCGGTGGGTGTGGCCACGCAAGACCCCAAGCTGCGCGAGCGGCTTGACCCGGACGAGGCGGCGGAACGCGTGTACAACTTCCTGCACACGCTGACCATCGAGGCGCAGTTGTTCGCACGGGCGTGCGGTAAGACATACCTGCACTCGTTGGAGCCAGAGGATCTTGCGGCCCTGACGATGGAAGCCTCGGCCATGGCCGGTGTGCCGTTGGCGGGCACCAACCACACGGTTGGGGTAGAGGATTATCACCATCTTTAAGGGTTTGGCGGGGTGAACCCCGCCCTACCGCAATCGTAGGCCGGGGTTTACCCCGGCACCCCGGAGAGGAGAAAACAAAATGGCTGGAACACAATATCGCGGCTCCGAGATCAAGGATGTCGACCAGTTCCTGAAAGACGCCGAAGGGCTTGAGTCCGAGCGCGAAAAAGAAATCGGCCAGCATATTGGCTATCGTTACGACGTGAACCTTGTGCCGGATTATGATCGGATCACACCGTTCCTGACCAAGTATATGGAGGTCATGGGCTGGGACGATCTGAACTGGCTCGAAGACGTCCATATGGGCTATGAGGAAGGCGCCCCGGCGGTGTTTGACCGCAACAACAACGGTTGGGTGCGGGTGCCGGACAGCATTGAGTTGCCCGACAACCAGCAGGACCGGGACATGATCGCGCGCGAATTGCTGATCAAGTTCCAGATGTCGGACCGGCATCCTTTGGTTAATCTGCGCAAGGCCTATATGAAGTTCTGAACCCAGAGTTAGGAAACCATGCCGCGCCCGCTTGATATTGCCTGCCTTCAGACAAGGCCGATGCCGGATTTTCAATCCGCACTGGACGAGGCGATGCCGCTGGCCAAGGCCGCAGTCAAGGCGGGCGCGGATATCCTTTTCCTGCCGGAATACTGCGGCGGTCTGAAAACCGAAGGTGCGGCGGTATCGCCGCCCTCGGCCCCCGAAACGTCTCATCTGTTTCTTCAGGCCATGCGGGAATTTGCACGCGATGCTCAGGTCTGGATTAACCTTGGGTCCATCGCTGTGGATGGGCCGGATGGCCGGATCATCAACCGCGGGATCATGCTGGACGATACTGGTCAGATCCGTGGCCGGTACGACAAGATCAATATGTTCGACATTCAGCTGAGCGAGACAGAGGTTTACCGCGAAAGCGCGAAGGTCGCGCCCGGTGATTGCGCGGTCATCCATGACACGCCCTTTGCCCGGATCGGGCACACGATCTGTTATGATCTGCGCTTTCCCGATCTTTGGCGCAGCCTGGCGAAGGCCGGGGCCGAGATCCTGATTTGCCCCGCAGCCTTTACCAAAAAGACAGGCGAGGCGCATTGGCATGTGCTCAACCGGGCGCGGGCAATCGAGAACACACGTTTCGTGATTTCGCCTTGCGCCATCGGGCCGGTTCCCGGCGGCGGTGAAAGCTATGGGCATTCCCTTGTGATTAACCCATGGGGCGAGGTGATTGCCGATGGCGGCACAATCCCCGGTGTGGTGCAGGCGCGCATCGATCTGGATCAGGTGGCTGAGACCGAGGCGCGGATTCCGAGCCTGACCAATGAACAACCATTCACACTCGTGTCTATGGATGCAAAAAGGAGTGTTGCATGAGCTCGCTTGCTGCCCAGTTGGGTCAGAGTTTTTCGGACAATCCGTTGCGCCTGGCATTTCTGAAATGGCAATGTCACGTGCGTCAATTGTCGATGCGCACCAATGATGGCCGCCCCGATGACGCCATCATGCCTGAGGTGACACCTAAAGGCGCCGATGCGCCGCTGGGTTCTGTGATCACCGTAATGAACAAGGCACCGGGCTATTCTGTGACGCCCGAATTGCAGCATATGGCGGCCAAGACCAATGACCCCGCACAGCGGCGTCAAAACGCGCTGCAATTCCTCTCGGCGACCTATTACCAAAAGGCCAAGGAGTTTTCCGATATCCTCACGGCCACATTCCCGCCCGGGTCTCCAGGGGCCAAAATCCTACATGAGGCAGGGCATGCCACATTGGTGTTTGAGGCCTATGGGCAGCGCTTTGATCTGGAATGCAAGATTTGGCGGTTAGCGCCACATAACCTGCTGCACCAGGCAACGATGGCGCATAACATTCTGTTCAATCCAACCCTTCCACCTGCGACTGAGGTGCTGGGCTTTGAGCCGGATTGGGAGGCAAGCCGCGCGGACCCTCCGGTGGGGCGACGTTAACCGCGGATTTTGAGTATTTGGAGAAAGATGAAAGGTGAGGCGGCATGGGCTGCCTTTCTTTTTGTCTTGGTGTATTTAAATACAAAATGTATACAATTTGTATTTAAAGGGATTCGCGCATGCCTAAAGACCGCAAAGCCGACTGTCTGGAAGATATGAAAATGCGTATCCTGACGCTGGATATTGCCCCTGGAAGTGACCTGGATGAGGCAAGTCTGTGCGAAAGATATGGTATGTCCCGAACACCAATGCGTGAAATATTTCAACGGCTTGGCGGCGAAGGATATGCGCATCTGGCGCAAAACCGGGGGGCCAAGGTGGCGTCAATGGACCTGCCGGTCATGCGTATGTTTTTTCAGACCGCACCGGTGATCTATGCCAGCGTGGCCCGGCTTGCAGCGGAACAATGCCAAGTGGCAGATCTGACAGAGTTGCAGACAGTTCAGCAGAAATTTCGCGCGGCGACGGATGCGGGCGACGCCGGGAAAGCGGCGCTGTTGAACCATAGGTTTCATCTCCAGATTGGAGAAATGGCTCGTAATCCGTATTTGCTGCCAAGTCTGAAACGGATGTTGATTGACCACACGCGTCTGAGCCAGACCTTTTACCGACCGGCCTCGGACGAGGAAGTTGCGCGGGTGGCCAAAGCTGTGGACCAGCATGATGCCATGATCGCTGCCTTTGAGGCACGTGATGCCGAAAGAGCGGTCGATCTGACGATAGATCACTGGAACCTGTCGCGGGACCGGCTGGAGCGGTTTGTCACACCCGATCCGCTGCCCATTGATGTTTTGACCGAAAGGGGAGGCGCGCATGCAGTTTGAAGGCATCTGGACCCCGATTGTCACGCCTTACCGGGATGATTTCTCGCTCAACGAAGCGGCTTTGGCCGAGACAGTAGAGCTTTTGATCGCGGGGGGCGTGCATGGCATCATCGCGGCGGGCACCACGGGGGAGTATTACGCGCAGACCTTCGAAGAGCGTGTGGATCTGGCGCGCCGCATCAAAAAACTCATTAAGGGCCGGGTGCCAATGGTGATGGGCACCGGTGCGATGCGCACTGAGGACAGTATCGACTATGCGAAGGCAGCGGTGAAAATCGGCGCCGATGCTATCCTAGTGGCCACACCACCCTATGCTGTGCCGACGGGTCGCGAAATTGCCCTGCATGCTCTGGCGATTGACCGGGCCGCGAACCTGCCGGTGATGCTTTACAATTATCCCGGCCGGATGGGCGTGAACATGGATGAGGAAACACTTGACCGGCTGGGCCGTTCGCCCAATTTCTGCGGGATTAAGGAAAGCTCTGGCGATATCAATCGTTTGCATATGATCGGCCGTGACTATCCACATCTTGGACTGCTCTGCGGGATGGATGATCAGGCCCTCGAATTCTTTGCCTGGGGCGCGCGCGGTTGGGTCTGTGCGGGATCAAACTTCGCGCCTGAGGCGCATGTGGCTCTGTATCGCGCCTGTGTGCTGGAGGGCGACTTTACCAAGGGGCGCGCGATCATGTCGGCAATGATGCCTCTGATGCGCGTGCTCGAGCAGGGCGGCAAGTTCATTCAATGTATCAAGCATGGGTTGACCATGCGGGGGGTTGAGGCCGGGCCGCCGCGCAAGCCTTTGCAACCCTTGAACAAAGACGACCGGCGGGCGCTTGAAGAAGTGATCCGCACCATGAACACGGCAATTGCGGCCATTGAGGGAGGGGCAACATGACCGAGCTTCTGACACGCAAGGAGTATGGCGCGATTGCCGCCGAGATAGATTTGCCAGCAGCTCCTTTTGTAGACGGCAAATTCCGCAAAGGCTCTGGCCCGATGATGGAGACGGTGAACCCCGCCACGGGCGAGGTGCTGACAAAGATCAGTACGGCGGGTCAGAAGGATGTGGATTTTGCCGTGCAGAAGGCGCGCGAGGCGTTCGATCGGGGAGAGTGGTCCAAAGCGCACCCTTCAGAGCGCAAGGATGTTCTGATCCGTTTGTGCAAGCTGATTACCCGGCGGCGGCATGAGCTGGCGGTGATGGAGAGCCTTGATAGCGGCAAACCGATCCGCGACTGTGAACTGATCGACATTCCTGAAACCATTCACACGATCAAGTGGCACGGGGAGTTGATCGATAAGATTTACGATCAGGTCGGACCGACGGGTGACGATGCGCTGAGCATGATTGTTCGCGAACCGGTGGGCGTGGTGGCCTGTGTGCTGCCCTGGAACTTCCCGCTTCTGATGATGGCATGGAAAATCGGTCCGGCGCTGGCAGCGGGGAATTCGGTGATCGTGAAGCCCGCCGAGCAGACGTCGCTGACCGCGCTGCGATTGGCGGAGGTGGCACACATGGCGAGGGTGCCGCGCGGCGTGTTGCAGGTGTTGCCCGGCGATGGGC
>JBCAZO010000227.1:0-5003 GCA_038532975.1 Pseudomonadota bacterium | reverse complement strand
AAAGACATGAGGTTTTCCAAAGAAACTATAACGGCCTGCTTCTCCAACTCGGCGATACGTTCTTCCTTGTCCTCAATATCTTTAACCCGGTCATAGCCCGGGCGCAGGATATCCATCCACCGGCCCACGAAGCTTGTTTTGCCTTCCAGCTCGGGTGCTTCACCGGAACACATTGCCTCGCAGCCGCGCACACCGCCGCAATTTGAGTGACCCAGAACGATCACATGCGCCACCTTCAAAGCAGTTACGGCGTATTCCACTGCCGCAGACGTGCCGTGCTGCGCGCCGTCTTCAGTGAAAGGCGGGACAAGATTGGCGATGTTGCGATGCAGAAAGAATTCGCCCTGATCTGCTCCAAACACTGCCGTGACATGCACGCGGCTGTCGCAGCAACAGATCACCATCGCGCGAGGGTGCTGGCCTTCATGCGCCAGATGGCGATACCACGCCTGATTGTCTTTGTACTTTGTCGCCTTCCAGCCCTGATAGCGCTGGACTAGATAACTTGGAAGCGGGCGGACTCTCTTCATCGCAAACGCCTCATTCTGTGTCCCATCGCACCGTTTGATAATCCCAATTCGATGAGAATTCGAGAGAGAATTTATCCCTCACGCAAGGATTTGGGAACTTTGAGGTCGTAGATGTCGCTTTGCCGATGGGGGCAGAACACGTGGGTGAAGATGTGGAACAGGTGACCCTACTTGAACAAAACGAGACGATCAGATTTGATTCTGACCGATTGGAACAATTATATCATCAGCTTGGTGAGGCTGGCGCGGAGAATGTTGTGTGCCGCGCGCTCGAAGAGCTGGCGGCGCGGCTATCGCATACCGAGCGATGTTACCGTGCTGGTGAGTTGCGCGATATGCGCAAAAACGCACGCAGCCTAATTGCGATCTCAGAGCAGATCGGCATGGAAATGCTCGCGCATGTGGCACGCGACGTCACCAAGTGTATTGACGGAGATGATCTTGTGGCACTGGCTGCGACATTGGCGCGGTTGCTGCGCATTGGGGAGACATCTCTCTATGAAATCTGGGATCTGCAGGATTACTCGATCTGAACGCTTGCAGGCGGCGCAGTTGCGGGTAGGTTGAGGCGATACGTGCTTTGATCAGGACCCCGCCTATGCCGCTCAAGTTTGCTGCCGAAAATGCTGACGCCATTCCTGTGTATGTACTCGAACAAGAGGATGTTGAGGCATGGCTGGCAGATCAACAGGAGCGCACAAAAACCTGGATCAACGCCTCAGGATTTACCGGCGCATTGGGGCAGACCACGCTCGTGCCTTCCTTGGATGGTGCGATCGAAATGGCACTGGCAGGATATGGTGCGTCTTCAGCCCGTATGCGTGGACGCTTTCATCTGGCTTCCGTTGCGGCGCAGCTTCCGGAAGGCACCTATCGGCTTGAAGGTCTGGAAACAGATCGTGCCGAAGAAGAAGCGTTAGGCTGGCTTCTTTCTGGATATGCCTTTGACCGATACCGGGCTCAAAAACCTGCAAAGGCTCAACTTGTTGCACCCACGGGCGTGGATGCAACACGGTTGGAAGTGATTTCCTCTGGTGAAGCGCTGACGCGTGATCTCATCAACACGCCCACATGGGACATGGGCCCGGTTGAGCTTGAAGCAGCTTGCGCGACACTTGCCGATACGTTTGGCGCAAATATCAACATGACGCGTGGTGAAGCACTTCTTGAACAGAATTTCCCGATGATACACACAGTTGGGCGAGCTGCAGAACAGGCCCCGCGCCTCATTGATATGCGCTGGGGCGATGCAGGTCCAAAACTGACGCTGGTGGGTAAAGGCGTGTGCTTTGACACGGGCGGACTCAACCTGAAGCCTGGATCAAGCATGGGTCTGATGAAAAAAGATATGGGCGGCGCGGCGACGGTCCTGGGCCTTGCCCATATGATCATGGGGCTGAACCTGCCATTACAGCTCCGCGTTCTGATCCCGGCCGTTGAAAACTCGGTCAGCAGCAATGCCTACAGACCGGGCGACATCCTAACGGCGCGTAATGGTATGACGGTTGAGGTCAACAACACTGATGCCGAGGGGCGTCTTGTTCTGGCAGATGCGCTTAGCTTTGCTGCTGAGGATGGTCCGGATTTTATGATCTCCATGGCCACTTTGACCGGCGCAGCGAGAGTGGCAGTTGGCCCTGACCTTGCGCCATACTTCACAGACGATCCTGGATTTGCACAGGCGTTGGAAACATCGGCAGCGCAAGTTGCAGACCCGGTTTGGCGGCTGCCGTTTCATACGCCTTATGAGGCGATGATCGAGCCAGGGATCGCTGATCTGGACAATGCGCCAAAGGGTGGATTTGCCGGATCAATCACCGCAGCGCTCTTCTTGAGACGTTTCGCATGCGAAACATCCTATGCGCATTTCGATATCTACGGTTGGAACCCGACAGCCGCCCCGGCACGTCCCAAGGGGGGTGTGGGGATGGGTGCACGCGCAATCCTGCAAGCTTTGCCCGAGGTTTTGGGTCTATGAGCGACCGGCGGCGCACCCCTTTCAATGGCAAGGTCGCGGCAGCGCATCTGAAAGGCTTTGTCGAAGCGGATCGGTATGTTGAAGCCGAACCCAAACATGTCGCCGTTGTTGTTGCCGACCTTTGCGCGGAACCAGGCGGTGCCAGAGACCGTCAGCTTCTTCGCGGTGAGGCTTTCATGTGTCTTGATGTGCAAGAAGCTTGGATTTTTGGTTATGCCGAAAAAGACGGTTATGTGGGGTGGATTGAAGCAGCCAGTCTGAATGGCCACCCCTCTGACATCCCCACACATCGCGTCTCGTCGGTTCGGAGCTATGGCAAATCCACGCCAGGCCTAAAGGATATGGGGCGCGTGACACCCCTGCCGTTTGATGCGCGCCTTGCTGTGGTTGACGAAATCGACGGTTGGTCACGAATTGCTTGGGGGCGAGGTGCGTTGCCTCGTGATCTGTATGTGCCATCCAAGCATCTGGCACGTCTGGATTTCGTCGCGGATGATCCGGTTGCTGTAGCCGAACTCTTTCTGGGCACACCTTATCTTTGGGGTGGCAATTCCGCCTTTGGGATTGACTGTTCGGGCTTGGTGCAAGCGGCTTGTGTCGCCTGTGATATTGCGTGTCCGGGTGACAGTGACATGCAGGCAGGGGAACTGGGCGTGTATTTGGCCGATGATGCGCCCCTTAAGCGCGGCGATCTGCTCTTCTGGGAGGGGCACGTGGCCTGGGTGGTCAACCCCAATAAGATTTTGCACGCCAATGCCCATCATATGGCCGTGGTGCATGAGCCGCTAGAGGCCGCAATTGAACGTATTGAGGCGCAAGGTGATGGACCTGTGATCGCCCGAAAACGATTGGAGATACCAACATGAGCGATCCTTTCTTTCAGCCTGTTTCGGGAATGGAATTGCCGCGGTTCGCGGGTGTTCCGACATTCATGCGTTTACCGCATATCGCCAAGGACCATGCACGGTTCGAAGACGTAGATGTGGGGCTCATCGGTGTGCCTTGGGACAGTGGGACGACCAACCGCCCCGGACCACGCCACGGGCCGCGACAATTGCGGGATGCATCGACTATGATCCGGGCGCAGCATGCGATAAATGGCGTGCGACCCTTTGAGGCGCTGAACTGCGCGGATTTGGGCGATGTGGGGCCGAACCCGGCGGACATAGACGACAGTATGGCGCGGATCACGGCATTTTACGGCGATGTGCTGTCCGCTGGAATAAAACCGCTGACGGCGGGGGGCGATCATCTCACATCGCTGCCCATTCTCAGAGCCTTGGCCAAAGACGGACCGGTTGGCATGATCCATTTCGACAGCCA
Organism: Pseudomonadota bacterium; assembly: GCA_038532975.1. Classification (GTDB taxonomy): domain Bacteria; phylum Pseudomonadota; class Alphaproteobacteria; order Rhodobacterales; family Rhodobacteraceae; genus Roseovarius. The sequence continues at coordinate 1,172 of JBCAZO010000227.1, read as the reverse complement.
CACGGATCTCTTTCACAGCTACTTTGGTGGGCAGATGTACACCCATGGCACACCGTTCCGGCGCGCTGTTGAAGAGGGGCTTTTGGACCCCAAGCGCGTGGTGCAGATTGGATTGCGCGGCAGCATGTATGACGAGGAAGACCGTGATTTTGCTGCAGCCGAGGGTATCCGTCTGATCCTGATCGAAGAGTTTTTCGCACGTGGGGTCGAGGATGTGATGGCCGAGGCGCGTGAGATTGTGGGCGACGCGGCCACATATGTCAGCTATGACATTGACTTCGTGGATCCGACCTTTGCACCCGGCACAGGCACACCCGAAGTGGGTGGCCCGAACAGTTTTCAGGCGCTGCAGGTTTGTCGTGAACTTGCAGGAGTGAACATCGTCGGGGCGGACATGGTGGAGGTGTCACCGCCGTTCGACAGCTCTGGCAACACGGCCTTTCTCGGTGTGTCTATCATGTTCGAAATTCTATGCGTGATAGCCATGCAGAGCGCTGCATGAGTGATATCGCGAACAAAGATCAGGCAGAGTACTGGTCTGGACCGTCTGGTGAGAAATGGGTGCAGAAGCAGAGTATGTTTGATGCCCTGATGACGCCGGTACTTGAAACGCTTTTGGCCAGAGCGGATGTGAAGTCAGGCCAACGTATTCTTGATGTTGGCTGTGGGACGGGTGCCAGTCTGTTGCAGCTTGCCAGTGTAGTGGGGCCATCGGGGCATGTGACCGGCGTTGATGTTTCAACTCCCATGCTGGCAATGGCACGTGCGCGTATTGAGACCGCTGAGTTGGACAATGTGACATACATTGAGGCCGACGCGCAGGTATCAGATTTTGGCTCAATGGCTGTGGACCATATTGTTTCGCGCTTTGGTATCATGTTTTTCGAAGATCCTTACGCCGCCTTTGCCAACATCGCCACAGCCCTTGCGCCTGGTGGAAAGATAACCTTCATCACCTGGGCCGGGTTGCCGGAAAACCCATGGTTTCGCCTGCCAATAGAGTTTGCCAAAACGCGTGTTGGCTCGCCGCCGCCCCCTGATCCTCGTGCACCTGGTCCGATGGCGTTCAGTGAACAGGACTATGTGAAAGACATATTGAACCAAGCTGGGCTTCGAGATGTCACGGCAGAGACTGTGCGCCTCAATCTTACCCCATTAGGCATCCTGTCAGA
>JBCAZO010000226.1:0-5009 GCA_038532975.1 Pseudomonadota bacterium | reverse complement strand
CTGTGCCTGGCACAAAGCAAAGATCGCGTCGTTGAAAAAGACCCCGGAATGGTCCGCATTTCATAAGCTATTACAAACCATCAACAGGTGTGGCGAGGCTCCGGTCAATCGCGACAAACTGCTACAGGAACTTGCAGCAGAATGAGCCGCAATCCATACATTGTTTTGCATGGCGGGTTTCACAAAACAGCAACTAGTCATATTCAATCAACGCTGGCCCGGAATGAGAAACTCTTACGACGCTCGGGTGTGCACTACGTTCATCACCGTGACACGCGCAAGCAGTTAACTGTGCCTGTGCAATGTAATGTCTACAATGCGATTGGTATGGATTGGGATCCCAAGATTTCCGATGAGGAACTCCGAGCGATGACGGGTGCTTTTTTTAACAGCATCACCGAAAACGCGCCCAAGCGAATTATTTTGTCAGATGAAAACATGGCTGGGCATTGCGGACATTGTGTGAAGCGCGGTGTACTTTATCGTTGGCGTCGAAAATTGATCGAGGTTTTTTCTGCACAGTTTCCAAGCCCGGTTGCTGAAGTACATCTTGGTTTGCGAAACTATGCAGATTTTTTTGCCTCGGCATATGTCGAGTATCTTAGATCTGTCACTGGCCAATGGTTTGTAGATGAAAGCATGATGCGACGGCAGGTGCTTGAGAATATGCCAAGCTGGCATAATGTGCTGAAATCGGTTGTGACCCTGTTTCCCGAGGCCAAGTTGGTTGTTTGGAGATACGAGGACTTTCGTGCTCTGAATGACCAGATTTTGTCCAACTTATGTGGACCAGACATAGATATTCGTGGATTGAAAGCGCCAAAAGATGGCAACAAAAGACCAACGGCAAGTGGACGCGCGGTTGCCGAGCTTTTGCAGCTTATTCACAAGGATGGGGCGGAAACGGCCTTGCAAGAGCGGTTGGCCTTGCAAGAGCGTTATCCGCGTGGTGAAGAATTTGGGGTTTATGATCCCTGGACGCGTAGCGAACGCGCACATCTGACGCGTATGTATGACCGTGATCTGGACGATATCCGCGCCAATCCTGACATTACTGTACTGGAGGTGGAGCATGCTTAGCCCAGATATGCCAGATCACCAGCCATTGAGCCGTGAAAGAAAAACGAATGAGCCGTGATTATGAAATAGGGATGCTGTGGGTCGAGGGGCCGTTAAGCTATGTGGAAGTGCTATGCGCCCAATCATTTCTGGACGCGGGTCATCATGTGAAGCTTTATCACTATCACGATGTGCAAAATGTTCCGGATGGCGTCGAGATGGTGGATGGCAACAGTGTTCTGAACATCGACAATTTCATCCAGCATGGTCGAACAGGAAGTCTCGCTCTTTTTTCGGATGTGTTTCGCTATCATCTTCTAAGCCAGAACGACCGGATGATTTGGGCGGATTTGGATGCCTATTGCGTCAAGCCGTTTGAGACCAAAACAGGCCATTTCTTTGGGTGGGAGTCCGAGAAACATATCAATGGTGGTGTTTTGGGACTGCCGCGAGATAGCGAAGCACTGGGTCAACTTCTGGAGATGACAAAAGACGAATACGGCATTCCCGAATGGTATTCGGACGACGCAAAAAGCCACCTGCAAAAGCTCAGGGATGACGGCGAGCCGGTGCATGTCAGTGAGATGAAGTGGGGCGTTTGGGGGCCGCAGGCGGTTACGCACTATTTAAAAAAAACCGGCGAAGACAAATTCGCATTCGAAATTCCCGGGCTTTATCCGGTCGGTTTTCGTCATCGTCGCCTTCTGATGCGGCAGAGAGCAAAAGATAAAGTAGACAAACTGATCACCGATGAAACTTATTCGGTGCATTTCTACGGTCGTCGTGTGCGTGAATTGCTGTCGCTATTGGGTGGAATGCCGGAGCCTGGTAGCTGGTTTGAATCCACGCTTGAGAAACACAAAATCAACTGCGACGCAGCACCGGTTTTGTCACGAGAGGAAAAAGAGGCGATGAAAGCAGCGGAAGCCACCATTTCTGCGGCGCGCGTTCCCACAGGCAAAGGCGGTGAAAACCTCACCGATCTGGCAGACCGGTATGGGTCTGACAAAGGGTCGGCCAAACACCGCTACACAGAGCTTTATCACATGCTCTTTCATCCCTATCGGGATCGAGACATTGTCTTTCTTGAGATGGGTCTGCTGATCGGTGGGCCGGAGCATGGCAAAAGCGTGGACCGGGTGACGACGGATTTGCCGTCGATCCGCATGTGGCTTGAGTATTTCTCCAAAGCAGAGATCCATGGGTTGGACGTATCTGATTTTTCCTGGTTCGAGCATGAGCGGTTTGAATTCCATCGCTGCGATATGGATGATCGTGATCAGATTGCCGATACGATTGAAGAGATCACACCAGCCCCTACGATTGTTATTGATGACGCGAGCCACGCCAGCCACCATCAGCAGAATGCGTTTCTGGAAATTTTCCCGAGATTGGAGTCCGGAGGCCTCTACGTGATTGAGGACTTGCGATGGCAACCGGATACGTACGAAAAACCGGGGATCACGAAGACAGCGGCGCTTTTTCGCAGTTGGCTTGATGAGAGAGAATTCAAGCATTCAGACCCGGCTGTTGCGGCTGAATTCAATGCTCTGTCTGACGATATTTCCGGGTGCATTGTGGAAACAGCTCGATACCAGCGAAATCGCCGAGATCAGGTCGCCGTGATTCACAAGAAGTAGAAATGGGGCGGTTCGAAAACCGCCCCAGACTAATGGTCATTGGTGAATATTACGATCCTTCTGGAAGGATCACACCGTCGATCACGTGGATCACGCCATTTGAAGCTTCTATGTCGGCATTGACAACATTAGCACCGTTGACTGTCACGCCATCTGTTGTGCCGATGGTAACGTCACCACCTTGCGCCGTTGCAGCTGTCATTCCGTCGCTCAGGTCGGTCGACATAACCTTACCGGGCACAACATGATATGTCAGGATCGCGGTTAACTTGTCTTTGTTTTCTGGTTTCAGCAGGTCTTCCACTGTGCCTTCCGGCAGTGCAGCAAACGCCTCATCAGTTGGAGCAAACACTGTGAAAGGACCTTCGCCTTTCAATGTGTCTACAAGATCAGCCGCCTGAACGGCTGCGACCAGAGTGGTGAAACTGCCAGCCTCGACCGCTGTGTCGACGATGTCTTTTTTGTAACTGGAACCTGCAAAGGCAAAAGTCCCCGCGACGACTGCGGCTGTTGTCAAAGTCAGATATGTTCTGCGAAGCATATTTATTTCCTCCATAGGCTACATTTGCAATGTTCGACTGGGAACATCTGTCACACATACGCAAAACAAACGCCTTTGGTTCACCGGGGATTTTTGCCGATGCAATTTGACGCCTAAACCGGGCGCGCTAAGCCGCGCTGCATGCTGATATCAACTCACAAACATGTGAAAACACGTCTTGTGACAGGGGCTCGCTGTGGCAAAACGGGATCATGCCTAATCCTGAACCCCGGACGGTTATATGACATACGCGTTTAATGCGCTGGCGATGCTGGCCATCGTTTTTGTACTGGTGATTGGGGCCGTTTTGGCGACGGCAGTACTTTTTTACATCGTTGATAGGACTCAGACTGGGGATGCAATTCGGCGGAACTATCCGGTAATTGGGCGGTTTCGGGGTCTGTTCACGTCACTTGGCGAATTCTTCCGTCAGTACTTCTTTGCCATGGACCGAGAAGAGATGCCGTTCAATCGGGCGCAGCGTGATTGGGTCGCCCATGCTGCAATGGGTAAGGGCAACACGATTGCATTTGGCTCCACGCGCAATCTGAATGTGGCAGGGACGCCCATTTTTGTACCGGCGTCGTTTCCGCCGCTGGATGATCAATTCGCAACGACAGAACCGATGGAGATCGGACCGCATGCGGCGATCCCCTTCAAAGCCAAGTCGATCTTCAACATTTCCGGTATGAGCTATGGTGCCATTTCGCGCCCGGCTGTTGAGGCGCTTAGCCGGGGTGCAGCAGAAGCAGGGGTTTGGCTAAACACTGGCGAAGGTGGGCTAAGCCCGTTTCATCTGACGGGCAGTTGCGACATTGTCTATCAGATCGGCACCGCCAAATATGGTGTGCGCACGCAAAACGGTGCTCTTAGTGATGATAAGTTGCGCGAGGTTGCCAAGCATCCTCAGGTTAAAATGTTTGAGCTAAAACTGGCGCAGGGTGCCAAGCCGGGTAAGGGTGGTATCTTGCCTGGTGAGAAAGTGAATGCCGAGATCGCGCACATCCGGGGCATTCCCGAGGGCCAGGATAGTATATCGCCGAACCGCCACCGTGAGGTGAACGATTTTGGTGAGCTACTCGATTTTCTGGGGCACATCCGCGAGGTTACTGGCCGGCCTGTTGGGTTTAAAACGGTTGTGGGCTCAAGCGAGGCCTGGGACGGGCTTTTTCAACTGATCGCTGAACGGGGTGAGGAAAGCGCACCGGACTTTATCACCATTGATGGCGGAGAGGGTGGCACAGGCGCAGCACCAATGCCTTTGATGGATCTGGTGGGCATGCCCATTCGCGAAGCACTGCCTCGGATGGTGGATCTGCGAGACCGGCATGGTTTGAAAGATCGCATTCGCATTATTGCCGCGGGCAAGCTTGTAAATCCCGGCGACGTGGCCTGGGCTATTTGCGCAGGTGCGGATTTCGTGACTTCCGCGCGGGGCTTTATGTTTAGCCTGGGCTGCATTCAGGCACTGAAGTGCAACAAAAACACCTGTCCTACGGGGATCACCACGCATGACAAGCATTTGCAGGCTGGGTTGGTGGTGCAGGACAAATATAAAAAGGTCGCCAATTACGCCAAGCAGGTGATCAAAGAGGTTGAGACCATCGCCCATTCGGTCGGCGTCGCCGAGCCGCGCCTAATGCGGCGGCGGCATGTGCGGATTGTGCAGGCTGATGGCACATCGGTGCCGATGAACAAGTTCCGACCGAGTTTCGATGCGGCGCATCACCAATGACGAAACTGTCCTGTAAGGCCGTCCTATTTGATTG
>JBCAZO010000225.1:0-5029 GCA_038532975.1 Pseudomonadota bacterium | reverse complement strand
GCCGGGGCGCGGTGGCTGGTGCTGTGCGATACAAATGGCGGCACGCTGCCTGCGCGCATTGCCGAAGTGGTGGACAAACTCATTGCCGGCAACGCAGACGCACACGCCTTTCCCGGCACCCACCTTGGCATCCACACCCATAACGACACCGAACAGGCCGTGGCAGGGTCGCTCGCCGCCGTGGATGCCGGCGCCTGCCAGATCCAGGGCACGCTCAACGGCCTCGGTGAACGCTGTGGCAACGCCAACCTGACCGCACTGATCCCGACGCTCTTGCTGAAAGAGCCCTATGCCAGCCGGTTTGAGACCGGTGTCACGCCGGAGGCGCTGGAGGGGCTCACCCGCGCCTCTCGCCAACTCGACGAAATCCTCAACCGCGTGCCGCAGAAACAAGCCGCCTATGTCGGCGCTTCGGCCTTTGCCCACAAGGCGGGGCTGCACGCCAGCGCGATTGTCAAAAACCCCGCCACCTATGAGCATATCGACCCTGCTCAGGTCGGCAATGCGCGCATCATCCCGATGTCGAACCAGGCCGGGCAATCCAACCTGCGCCGCCGCCTGACCGAGGCCGGTGTCGAGGTTGAGAAAGACAACCCGGCGCTGTTGCGTATCCTTCAGGTGGTCAAGGATCGCGAGGACCGCGGATACACCTATGACATGGCGCAGGCCTCCTTTGAATTGCTGGCGCGCGATGAGCTGGGCCTGCGTGGCCAGTTCTTTGAGGTCGAACGCTACCGCGTGATTTCCGAGCGCCGGCGCAATGCGCGCGGGCAGGTCGTGGTGGAATCCGAGGCCGTGGTGACGGTGCAACTGCAGGATGGCTCCAAACGCACCGGGTACTACAAGAACGAACATGCCACGGACCTGCATGACGACGGTCCGGTCAACGCCCTCTGGCAGGCGCTGCGCACCGATCTGGGACCCTATCAGGCGGCCATAGACGGCATCAGGCTCACTGACTTCAAAGTGCGCATCACCAATGGCGGCACCGAGGCTGTGACGCGGGTGATCATAGATTTCGAGGATGAAACCGGGCGCACTTGGTCCACTGTTGGGGTCAGCCCGAACATAGTCGACGCCTCCTTTGAGGCGCTGCTCGACGCCATCAACTGGCGGCTTTTGCGCAACGGAAGCCTCGCATGAGCGTGCCGGACAGCCAGACTGAAGCCTTTCTTCTGCTGCACCGGGAGATGACGCGGCAGGGGCCGGGCACGCCGGAGGATGTGCGCTGGGCGCTCAGCCAGATTGAACTGCCGGAACATCCGCGCGTGCTGGATGCGGCCTGTGGGCCGGGGGCCGATCTGGTCACTCTGGCCGAGGCTTTGCCCCTGGCGCAGATCGAGGGCATCGACCAGCTGCCGCATCTGGTGGACGAGGCGCGGAGCGCAACAGAGCACTTTTCCAACGTGACCGTCTCCGAAGGGGACATGTCCCGGATCACCGGGCCTTATGACCTGATCTGGTGCGCCGGTGCGCTCTACTTTCTGGGTGTGACCGAAGGCCTGCGCCTCTGGCGCAACGCCCTTGTTCCGGGTGGCACAGTCGCCTTCTCGGAACCTGCGTTAGAGGCAGGTGCCTCGGCAGACGCGCGCGCCTTTTGGGCGGACTACCCGCAGGTGACGGACGTATCGGGCGTCTGCGCCCGGGTCGAAGACGCGGGATACGAGGTGCTCGGCACGCGGCTGATCAAAGGGCTGGCCTGGGCCGGGTACTACGCGGAACTCTCTGCGCGCATCAACGGATTGCGCAGCGAAGGCAACGCGGCCCTCACCGAGGTTCTGGACGCCGCAGAGCGCGAAATCGCCCTCTGGCGTGCCGCCCCGGATCAGGTGGCTTATGTGCTGGTTCTGGCCCGTCCGCGCCTCATGGCGCTGTGATGTTTGATGCTGATCTGACAGCCTGTGCAGGCATTGTCGAACGCGGCGACCCCGACCGGTTTGCCGCCACCATGGCCGCGCCCGTTGAGGCCCGGCTGAAGCTCTTCCCGATTTATGCTTTTAACATCGAGGTCTCCCGCGCGCCCTGGGTCACGCAAGAGGCGATGATCGCCGAAATGCGCCTGCAATGGTGGCGCGATGTTTTGAGCGAAATCGCAGAAGGCGGTCCTGTTCGAAGGCACGAGGTCGCCACGCCTTTGGCGAAGGTTCTGTCACTGGATATGGCCGCGCGGCTCGATGCGGCGGTTGAAGCGCGCCGCTGGGACATCTACCGTGACCCGTTTGATGATATGTCAGAGTTTCGGAGGCATATCGAGGATACATCCGGCCTGCTGCTTCTTGCTGCGGCGCGTGCCTTGGGAGAAGTCGAGGAAACGCCGGTGATGAAGGCAGGTTATGCGCTTGGCCTCTGCAACTGGCTGCGTGCCGTTCCCGCGCTGGAACGGGCAGGCCGGGTGCCACTGGTTGATGGCAGACCCGAAGCGGTGCGCGCGCTGGCAGAGGAGGGGCTGGAGGTTCTGGAGGAGGCGCGGAAGGCTGGTGTACCGCGGGCGGTGCGCCCGGCGATGTTGGCTTTGTGGCAGGTGGAGGGGTTATTGACGCAGGTGATACGAAACCCTGGCGCCGTGGCTGAGGACCGTATAGCGCTGTCGCCTTTCCGGAGGCGGTTTGGGTTGATGGTGAAGGCGGTTTTGGGGCGGTGGTAGGGTGGGCAATTTTGCCCACCTATGCGTGACGATGGTTTTTGGTGGGCAGACTGCCCATCCTACGCTTGCTATTTCCCTGCAAAACTTGAAACAAAGGATATTCTATCACCCATCATCCAAAATTGAGTCACAGTACCACATTCTCCGTGTAACAGTCGCACGAACCATCCCTGCGTTGGCACACAGAAATGGATGACACTATCGTAGCTACCTTTTGCTGTCTTAGTTGGCTCTTTTTGTAGTGTGGAAAGTGCGTGTGTGAGACCGTGATACTCCATATACTTGATCAATTGATTTTCAGTACATCGAAGACCCCGAACATATTCATCAAGGTTGCCATTGGTCAGGCGCGCACCAAAACCGTCAGGAACAAAGTCTCCGAGTGATGTAAGGGGTTCAGACCACAAACTTCGTCGCAGCGATGATATTCTTGCGGCAAATTTTTCGTGACGCCTGGTCCCTCTTGCGCCTCGGCGCTTGCACCGATCATCAAGAAGATTGATAGTTTTGCCACGCAAAGCGCATCACGAGTTGGTTTCAAATGCATACCTTCATTAAACACACGTATTCACCTCATTGTATTGTGAAGCCCCACCAGTTTTCAAATCGCAAACCACCTACAGTAAAGCGCCCTCACGACCAATCCAACATGTAGGGTGGGCAATATTGCCCACCTATGCCTAACGTCGTTGTCGGTGGGCAGACTGCCCCCATACATTCGCTTCGAAAACGTGTCAGGTGAGGGACGCAAACTCTTCACCCCCTGACCTCCTCCGGCCTCAACACCAGCCAGATCAGCGCTCCGCCGGCCAGCGTCAGGAACGGCACCATGGCGAGGTTCACCGACAGCCACCCCACTTCCGGCGCGCCCCCCGTACAGTTCATCAAACCGCCAGAGGCCAGTGAGGCCACGGTCACACCGCCAAAGACGATGAGGTCATTCATGCCCTGCATCCGCCCGCGCTCTTCGGGTTCATGGGCTGAGGCCAGCATGGTGGTGGCCCCGATAAAGCCGAAGTTCCAGCCCAAACCCAGCAGGATCAGCGCGATAAAGAAATTCTCCAGCTCCACGCCCTGCATCGCCACCGCCCCGGCAGCGGCAAGAATGACAAGCCCGGCCCCGAGGATCTTTTCCACGCCGAACCGCGCGATCAGGTGGCCGGTGAAAAACGACGGCGCAAACATCGCCAACACATGGCCCGTGACCACGTCTGCGGCGTTGTTCTGCGTGAACCCGCAGCCCACCACTGCCAGCGGCGTGGAGGTCATGACAAGGTTCATCAAAGCGTAAGACACCGTCGCACAGATCACCGCCACGGCGATGCGCGGGGTGGTCAGAAGCTCCCACCTCGTGCGGCCGCGCGGGCTGTCCTCAGAGACGGGCGCGGGTTTTGGAATGTCGAGAAAGAGAAACAGGAAAGCCCCGATAAGGTTGATCGCAATCACCGCCAGATAAGTGCCCAGGAAAGGGATCACCATCGCGCTTGCCGTCACCTTCACAAGCTGTGGCCCAATGATGGCGCTCGCCAGCCCGCCTGCCATGACGTAGGAAATCGCCTTGGGCCGGAACGCGTCACTCGCGGTGTCGGCGGCGGCGAAGCGGTAGAACCCCTGGGCCGACATGTAGATGCCGGTCAGGAAGCTGCCGATGAGGTAAATCGGGAAAGACGCCACATAAAGCCCGTAGGCCGCGATGGACGCCCCAAGCGCGCCGCCCATCGCCCCGATCAGGAACCCGGCGCGCCGTCCGAACCGCTGCATCGCCATCGAAAGCGGGTTGGCCGAGATCATCGACCCCAGAACGATGAGCGAGATAGGCAAAGTCGCAAAACAGATATTGCTGGCCAGCGTTTGCCCGGCCAATCCACCCACCACAAAGATCATCGCCATTTGCGCGCCGAGGAACGCTTGTGCAAAGACCAAAACCCAGACATTGCGCTTGGCGCGGCTGTCATCGGCAGGGGTGATTACGGCATCGGTCATGGGCTCCGTGCTAGACCTCTTTGCACGCCCTCACAAGAGGCTACTCCGCCGCATCAATGATATGCGCAAAAGAGCCATGCACGTGCCCTCGGCTCAAACCCATATCAGGCAGGGCGGTGCCCTCGGCGTCCGTGGCGCAAAAGAGCGGTTTCCCCTGAGCCTTCAATGTTGAGGCGTAATGGAATTCATGTGCAGCAAAGCGACCCTGGAAAGGACCGGATTGCGCGGTCAGATGCCGGTAGCCCAGATGCAGTTTGCGCGTGGCGAAAGACGTCTCTAACGGCAAAAGCCCCGCCATGGTGTGGCACTGACCATCTGCATCGACCAACCCCTCGCCAAGCACCATGTATCCGCCGCATTCTCCATAAATAACAGAGTTTTGCGCGGATTTATTCAAGCTGG
>JBCAZO010000224.1:279-5032 GCA_038532975.1 Pseudomonadota bacterium | reverse complement strand
CGATCCCAGGCCTGACGCCGGGCGTGATCTATCCCCTTCGCGTCGTGCGTGTTTTGAGCACTGGAACCACGGCAACCGGGTTGAAGGGGCTCGTGTGATGATTGGCCTGTCAACAGGTCTCAAGCCGCAAGTCAGCGCGCGACAAAGCGTGGATTTCCCAGCCGGATTTGATTGGGATCAGGGGCGGTTTGGCTTTGGCGTTCACAAGATGGGTAAAACCTATGGCACTGATATTCAGCCGCGCGATCTGGTGGATGCTGGTATCTGGTCTGGTGCCGCGATTCACGTCGACAGTGCAACAGGGGATGATGGCAACTCGGGGCTTGGTGCGGAGGATGGAGATTTCGCCAATGCGAAACGAACGATCCACGCGGCCTTTGTTGCCGGGAACGCGACGGCTGCCCCTTATCGTGTCCTGGTCAAGCCGGGCACCTATGAGGAAAGCGCCTTTACGCGCAACGGCAACGAAGAGCCGGACCAAGCCGTTGCAGTGATTGGGTGGCAAGGCTCGGTGCGCTACAGGACCGGGCCATTTCAACCGGGATGGAGTGGCGCAAGCGGCACCTTTTCAGCGGATGTCAGTGCCGTGCGCCGTGTTTTCAGAACTGATGTTCTGACCACCAAAGGGCACTATACCGAGCTTGCCAATGTGGCCGATGTAGCCACCTGTGCCGCTACGCTGAACAGTTGGACACAGGATGGTGGCACTGTCCATGTCAATGTGGGTGGCGCGCCCGGGGCTGACGATATTGCGCTTATGCGATCCTTTCACGGCGCGCGCTTTATGAGCCATGATAAGGATTTCTATCTTGAAAACATCCATACCGAAGGCGGCATCACCGGGGCCTTGCACTTTGACGCAATGGCCACGCGCAATATTGTCGGGGTGAATTGTTCATTCCGCTATTCGGCACCGTCCAATCCGTCTTCGCCTCTGGATGCTGCACGGGTGCGCCGGACGAATGGTCTGGTCGCGTTTTTTGGATGCGATGCAAGCCAAGGAGCCAAAGATGGCTGGTCCTTTCATGAAGACGGCACGCCGGGGATGCATGTGCTTTTGCAGAACTGTACTGGATGGCAGAACGGGGTTGACGGGGCGACGTCGTGCAACGCGTTCACCACACATGACTCGGTGCGTGCGATTGTGTTGAATGGCGCTTTTGGCCTGTCGCGCAATGGCACGGAGATGCACTGTATTCAGTCCACCGAAAGTTGGCTGGCGGGGGTGCGCGCTGTGGCGCGTGACGTCGATGGAACCTCTGTTGCGTTCAAATGTTCCAACCCGTCTTTCATGTGGTTGCAGGATTGTATAGGCGACGCTGCCGGGGCTGCCACGAACTATGCCCTGGAGGCCAATGCCGGGACTGTTTTCACACGGGATTTCGACATCGTGGCGGGATCGGTAGAAACCTCACTTGGCGGATCGGTGACGCCATTCTGAACCAGACGCTGGGCGAGCTCTGACCAGTCGGGAATGTCTTCGGGCCTGTGCGGATACGCTTCGCACAGGCCCAATGCGTTTGGGGTATTGTATCCGAAAATCGACGGGGTATCCGGTGAGCAGAGCCGGTTTGGTCCAAGGATGGGCAGGCCAAAGTGTCGATAGAGCAAAATCCTGTTGGAGTTGCTCACCTGATACTCAATGCCCGGTTTGTCGATATAGGGAGCAAGGCCGATGTCGGCGTGCGCAATATGGGCCAGTGTTGTTTCAAAGTTCTGTTCACCGTGCCAGATCAGGTTGGGGTGCTTTGGCGGATGAATCTTTAACCGTCCAAGGATGTGGACATCCCAATTCGGGCGTGCCGTGGCAATACGGCGAATGGCCTGCATGTCGATTTGAGTGGTGCCGGCGCAGACGGCGATCTTGCGATTTGGGCTGCGCTTGTATGGATCGGGGTGAGACCGGTTCGTGGAAGACTGTGGAATTCCCATTGGATCGAGTGTGACATGCGCGTGCGTGGCAAAGCGCTTTGCAAGAATAGGGCTGGCGGTGCTGATCCGAGTGAAATGGTCAAGGTTCTTTTGCTCAGCCCTGACCAATCCTGGAGGCGCGTTAAGCAGTCGGATGTCGTCATTCACGCGGTAGATGCGTTGTGCATTTAGTGCATGACGAGCAAGGGCAGGGGCCAGCAAAACAGGCGCCCCGCTTTCACAGATGACAACATCTGCGTGGCGCAGATGGTCTTGCAGGCAGCGCTCCCAGTAGGCGGTGAAGAGCGGCCATGCGGTTTGCACTAACAGAGTCAAATAGAGGTTGCGAAGGTTGATCGGATGGACCGGGGCATAGCCGAACAGGGTTGTCAGGCTAGGGTTCGGATGAGCAATGCCAACCTGGGGTTTGTTATCAAGCGCCTTCAGACGCGCGTCGCCAAGAAGGCGCGAAATCCAGGAATAGCCAACCGTGACATGGGTAACATGCCAACCACTACGCTGAAGATGATGTGATACCCACAAAAGGCTTGGTCTGCGCTTCTGGTTCGGGAAATGCCCAGTCAGGATCACTGCGCGCTTCATGCAAACCTCAGATGCGGTTTGGGCAAAAGAGCAATGAGACTGATGTAAACGACGGTTCCGAAGAAGATTTGTGCGACCATCGGCAGGCTGGGTGTCGCTAAAACGAGACAGCAAGAGAGCGAGGCGGCGAAGAGGGGTGGAGCCGCTGAGATAAGATCAGACGAAGTCAGGTAAAGGCGCGGCAATGCTCTTTGCACGTACCACAGATTGATGAGGATCGCTGCGATGGACAAAGCAAGCGCACAAATTGCGGGCGAGATCATGAGAGCCGGAAGCAACAGCGTTGTGCCAAGGCATAGCATCAGAATTGCCCGGTTCAGGACAAGCCCAGTTTGCAATCGTGCGGTCAAAGCCTGGTTAACTGGCATGGTCAAAGCACTGCAAAGCCCAAGGCCTGCCAAGGCACGCAGGATGGGCGCCGCGGCGTTGGCATGTCCGGTGTTTAGAAACACCGTCAGCAGCTCTGGGGCAAAGAGCAGGACCACTGCCCAGATCCACGATGAAAGCCAAGCCACGCGCGCAAGATGCTCGGCAAAGCGATGTCGCGATCCCAACGTGTCCTGCGCCAGTTGCGGCAGTGCAATGAAACGCAGTGGTGACAGAGTGAGCGCATCGATCAGGTTGTAGATGCGTGTCGCGATTTGGAATGCGCCTGCAGCCGACAGACCAAGCGTCATTCCGATGGCCATCAGGGCCAAAGGGATCTGAGCGGCGCTGATCAGGTCGCGCGCGGCGATTTGAGTGACTTTGGGTACTAGAGGGACCACGTTTGCAAAGCGCGGCACCTCGGTTGGTGACCAGCGCGCCAGCAGAATGGTCAGAAGGCAGGCTCCAAGCGCGTTGATCATGGCGAATCCCACCAGAGCCCAGATGCCCCAACCATTAATCAGAAGCCAAACTGCGAAGACCGCTGCAAGCGTTTGTACAACCATCGTCCGCAGCGCGAGCGCGCGCAGGCGCAAGGCCCGACGCAAGAGACCTTCTGACACCGCGCCGAGACCATTCAAAAGAGGAATGACGCTAAGAGCCAGAAGCGCGGGGACTGCTGTGACGTGCCCGATCACTCCAAACAAAATGCTCAACCCAAGACCAGACAGGCCGGACAGAATGAAGAGGGCATTGAGCCTCGTTTGGTGCTTGCCAAGAATGATCACGCTCTCAGAGACGCCTGCGCGGTGCAGGCCCTGACTCAAACGGATGGGGGCGAAGGCAGTGGCGAAGAGGCCGATTTCCGCCAGGGTCAAAAACCGGGTCGCAACAAGGAACAGCGCGGCGTTTATGCCCACCCGCGACCATTGCAGAGCAAAGGACCAAAGCTGCGTGCTCATGCGGAAACCATCCTAGGCGAAGAGGTCAGCGCGCGCATCATGGGACGTTCCAAAAGCAGGTGAGTCAGAATGCCGAGACCAAGTGCGAGACCTGTTACAAGTGCGACGTAGATCCACGCTCCAAGCTGTGTTTGCGTCAGGAGCGGTAGAAGCAAAAGTGTGGCGGCGCGCAGGGCGAACCGATGGGACAGGTAAAGTGCGTAGGATGCGTCACCGAGCAGTTGACCGGGTGTGGTGCGGTTAGGGCAAGACAAAGTGCCGCTGGCCACGATCAGCGTCGCGGGCAGTCCGGCGGCCAACACACGCGGTATGTTGGTTCCATCAAAGAATATCAGCAAGGCGAAGCCTAGTAAGAGGCTTGCTATGGCAAAACCGATATGGGGCATATGCCAGCCCGATTGATAGAGCCGTGCCAATCCCACGCCGAATAGAAACTCAAGGATGAGCGGATTGGTCCAAAACGAGTAGGCTGTGGTGATACCGGGATATGTTAGCCCGGCAACGACGAAGGCCGAAAGAATGGCAACAAGTGCGATCAGTGGGCGTCGCAAGGCAAGGCACAGCGCAAAAACCGCATAGAAGAAAATCTCGTAATTGAGGGTCCAACCGAGTGAGAGGACAGGGGCGATGCGCCCATCTTCACGGGCATAGGGCAGGAAGCTGTAGGACGACAGGATCTGCCCCAGATCGAGTGATGTATCCTTGGCAGCACCGGGAAGGGTCAGAAGGACCATGACCATCAGCGTGGTGAACACATAGTAAAGCGGCGCAATGCGCATCAGGCGACGTTTGAAGAAGGCAAGCGGCTGCGAACGTAATCTGTCGGCTGATAGGGCAATGACAAATCCCGAGATTACAAAGAAGAGATCCACACCTCTGGTCCAGGGTATCGCGTCACCCGGCAGAGACAG
>JBCAZO010000224.1:0-269 GCA_038532975.1 Pseudomonadota bacterium | reverse complement strand
CCGGAGTATCAGCCAATCGTTTGGGTTGGTTTGTCCGGCGTGCAATGCGGCAGATCACAGCGATGACAGCAATGGAAAACAGAAAATTCTGATGCGTGATATAGACGGAATGGCTGGAGAATAGCAGGGCCGCTCCGACCTGCGCATAAATTGCGGCCCAACCGAGCGACTGACAGGCGCGGTGAAACACTAGGCGAAAAAGAATAGCGAAACCCGCGATGACTGCCATACCAAGGATGGGTCCAAAATCGACATAAGCGGTGGTGAAG
>JBCAZO010000223.1:0-5084 GCA_038532975.1 Pseudomonadota bacterium | reverse complement strand
GTTACGTCCATGAATTTGCCGCAGCCAGGCGTTTTGCGTCCCCCAGGAGTGGTACATTGCCATAGGACGCTGGGTCAGCGCGTGAACCGGATACTCGTCCACATCCACTGCTTCATCTTCAAAGGGCGGATACCAGATTGGCAGGGGATCCAGCGTTTTCTTGACCCGCTCTCGTAGGTGATCCGGCGGTTGTCGCTCACCGTGCCCCTCAGCCGCCAATTGGAACTTGCGCATCGTCTCGACATAGAGATCAAAAATATAGGGCTGCGGCGTGTCGTAGAGACCAAGCTCTACTGCCCAATCCTGATACCCCATGTTCCAAGGCTTCATATAAGCGCAGTTGTCGGGGATGTGCTTCACAAAGAACCCGCCATTGGCGATGTAGCTTTGCAGCTGCGCCTCGTTCGGGGCACCGCGCCCGTGAGTCAGGCCTTTCTCACCCATGCGCCACCCCGCCAACGGACCGATCCCCGGCTTACGCTCATGATTTACGATGTAGTCCGCATAGTCCTGATATTTGGCACTGCCATCTTCATTCGTGAATCCCGGAAGACCCATCTTGTTGGCAAGCAGGATCAGAGCGGTCTGGAAACCTTTCACGTCCCGGTCCGGCTCAACCACGGGCCAGCGGATCGCATCGGCGGCTCCGTCAGCCTCGCAAATCGGGCGGTCCAGAAGCGAGATACAATCGTGCCGCTCCAGATACGTTGTGTCAGGCAATACGAGATCCGCATAAGCAACCATCTCGGAACTATACGCATCCGAATAGATAATACGCGGGATAACATAGTCGCCGCTTTCATCCTTGTCGGTCAGCATGTCGATCACGCCACGCGTATTCATGGACGAGTTCCAAGACATATTCGCCATGTACATAAAGAGCGTGTCGATCTTGTAGGGATCACCCGCATACGCATTTGAGATGACCATATGCATGAGGCCATGGGCGCTCATCGGATTTTCCCAGGTATAGGCCTTGTCAATGCGCGCCGGACTGCCGTCCTCCTTCAGTGCAAGATCTTCCGGGCCGCGCACAAAGCCGAGGTGAGGGCCATCAAGCGGTTTGCCCGGTGTCACCTTGCAGTGCGGCGTGGGGTGAATGCTCACCGGCTTCGGATAAGGTGGTTTGAACCGGAAGCCGCCGGGGGCCTCAACCGAGCCCAACAAGATTTGCAAAAGATGCAGCGAGCGACAGGTCTGGAACCCATTTGAATGCGCCGAAATCCCGCGCATCGAGTGGAAGCTTACGGGGCGACCGACCATGGTTTTATGCTTTTCACCGCGGAAGTCGGTCCATTCGTTATTGAGAACGATCTCTTCCTCAAACGCCACGCGCGCCAGTTCTGACGCGATGGCTTTGATCCGGCGGGCGCTGACACCACAGCGGCCAGACACGTTTTCCGGAGAATACTCATCGCTCATGTAGCGCTCGGCCAGGAGGTGCATAACCGGGCGATGCGTGATGCCCGCCTGACGATAGGTCGCCGAGAGGTCAGGCGTGACCCCCTTTTTGTCAAACGGCGCGGGCTTACCCGTCTTGCGATCGATGACAAGCAGTTTGCCATCCTTGTCCCGCATCAAGAGGCCATATTCCGGAGAGTCAGGGTCAGAGTTGACCAATACCGGCGCATTGGTGAACTGTGCCAGATAGGTGAGGTCAATTTTGCCCGCTTTGAGCAATTCATGCACCAGCGCCAGAATGAACAAGCCATCCGTCCCCGGCGTTATGCCAACCCACTCATCAGCCACGGCGTTGTAGCCACTGCGAATGGGGTTCACGCCGATAACCTTGGCCCCGCGCGCCTTGATCTTGCCAATGCCCATTTTGATCGGATTGCTGTCATGGTCTTCGGCCACGCCGAAGATCATGAAAAGCTTGGTATGTTCCCAATCCGGCTGGCCGAACTCCCAGAACGCACCGCCCATTGTGTAGATGCCAGCAGCGGCCATGTTGACCGAACAGAACCCGCCATGCGCCGCATAATTCGGCGTGCCAAAGTTCTGTGCCCAAAAGCTGGTGAAACTCTGACTCTGGTCGCGACCGGTGAAAAAGGCCAGCTTGCTTGGGTCCTCCTGACGGATCGGCTCTAGCCAGCCCACGGCGATCTCCAGCGCTTCGTCCCAGCTAATTTCTTCAAACTCACCCGATCCGCGCGGCCCGACGCGCTTCAGAGGCGCGCGCAGACGAGATGGCGCGTTATGTTGCATGATCCCCGCACTGCCTTTGGCACAGAGCACGCCCTTGTTCACCGGATGATCGCGGTTGCCTTCGATATAGGCCACCTTGCCATCCTTCATGTGCACGTTGATGCCGCAGCGGCAGGCACACATGTAACAGGTGGTTTTACGTACCTCGTCGGACACCTTGGGCGACGTATCTAACTTGGGCTGATCGAGCATCAACTTACCTTCCCTGTTCGCATTCAAGTCACGTTAGGCCAGTTTCCCGACCTTCGCGACCGTTTTCCTGTTTCGCTGATCTTCCGGAACAGATGTTCCGAAAATCAGGTTTAGTGCGTCACGGAGTTCTCACGAAGCGCTGGCGCGCGCCTGAAGAATTGTGACGGCGATGATCTCTGTCACGTCACTTGCCACACACCCGCGCGACAAGTCATTGGCAGGCTTTGCAAGACCCTGAAGCACCGGGCCAATGGCCGTGTAACCGCCGACACGCTGCGTAATCTTGTAGGCGATGTTGCCCGCATCGAGATTTGGAAACACCATGACATTGGCCTGACCTGCCACGTCGGATCCCGGCGACTTGCTCGCGCCCACTGACGGCACAAAAGCCGCATCAAATTGCAGCTCGCCATCGACACTTAGGTCAGGGTGGTCTGACTTCACACGAGCGGTGGCCTCAACCACCTTCTCGGTCATCGGATGCTTGGCGCTCCCCTTGGTCGAGAAAGACAACATCGCGACTTTTGGATCATCCCGCATCAACGCCCTGAAAGAGGTCGACGCATCAGCAGCAATCGCAGCCATCTCTTCCGCATTTGGATCAATGACCAAACCGCTATCGGAATACAGCATGGCACGTGCACCTTCAGGTGCCGCATCCGGCGGGTACATGAGAAAGAAACTCGACACGAGCTTGGCAGATGGTGCCTTGCCGATGACCTGAATAGCCGCGCGCACGACATTGGACGTCGTTTCAACCGCACCGCCGACCGTACCATCGGTATAACCCTGACGTACCAGCAGAGCAGCATAGGTCAGACGGTCTTGCACTGCGGCCTTGGCTTTGGCTTCATCCACACCCTTATGCTTGCGCAGCTCATAAAGGGTTTTGGCAAACTCTTCTTGCAAGGGTGATTTTGCAGGATCGTGAATTTCAACGCCATCACGACCCACCGCATTATGCTTGGCCAGTTCCGCTTCTATCGTCGCGGTTTCGCCCACAAGGATCACGCGGGCAAAGCCCTGATTCACAGCTGCTAGCGCCCCCTCGACAATGCGAGGATCCGTGCCTTCGCTCAATGCAATCGTAGCAGGTTCAGGCCGGGGGTCCGACAGCAGCAACGCAATTGGTTTTGCAGTCATATCCCCGGCCCATTTCTTGGTTTAAACGACCTGTTCGACCATGTCGTCGGCACTGATGCCAGCGACCGCAACAGGCTTTTTCATCGCATCACGACGGAATGGCTCACCCAGTTCCTGATTGATCATCGCTTCGATGAGCGTGGTCTTGCCATTCTGCATCTGGTCTTTGATTGCCTGGTTCAATGCGGCAGTCAGTTCATCCTGAGTACGCGCTACAACACCTTCCAGGCCGCAGGCCTTGGCGATGCCGGCATAGGACACTTCTTCATCCAGCTCGGTGCCGACAAAATTGTCGTCAAACCACAAGGTCGAGTTCCGCTTTTCCGCACCCCACTGATAGTTGCGGAAGACGATCTGCGTGATCGGAGGCCAGTCGCCGCGGCCAATTGCGGTCAGCTCGTTTACAGCGATGCCAAAGGCACCATCACCAGCAAACCCGACAACAGGCACGTCAGGGCAACCAATCTTGGCACCGACGATCGCCGGCAGGCCGTAACCACAAGGACCAAAGAGGCCCGGTGCAAGATACTTACGCCCTTCGTCGAAGTCAGGATAGGCGTTACCAATGGCACAGTTATTGCCAATATCCGAGCTAATGATCGCTTCGCGTGGCAGCGCAGATTGAATCGCACGCCAAGCCATGCGCGGACTCATCCAGTCAGGCTTGGCCGCACGGGCGCGCTGATTCCAGGTGGTGCCGGGATCATCCTGTTCTTCGTTCATCGAGCTGAGTTCCTGCGCCCAGGCCGATTTGGTTTGAGCGATGTGGTTTTTGCGCTCATCCCGGCCTGCGTCTCCGGCGTTATCACTCAGTTGCTTGAGGATGCCCCTCGCGACTTTGGCCGCATCTCCTACAATACCGACAGTGACCTTCTTTGTAAGGCCAATACGGTCAGGGTTGATATCAACCTGAATGATCTTCGCATCTGCTGGCCAGTAATCAATGCCGTAGCCAGGCAGCGTCGAGAACGGGTTCAGACGCGTGCCAAGGCAAAGCACCACATCGGCCTCCGAAATAAGCTGCATGCCAGCTTTGGACCCGTTATAGCCCAGAGGCCCTGCAAAAAGCGGGTGATTTCCAGGAAATGCATCATTGTGCTGATAGCCCACACAAACCGGAGCCGTCAGGCGCTCTGCGAGGTCCATCGACGCCTGAATGCCGCCTTCGGACAAAACAACGCCCGCGCCATTCAGGATCACTGGATTCTTGGCATTGGAGAGCATTTCCGCTGCCTGAGCGACGGAGTTTTCGCCACCGGGCGAACGTTCGAATTCAATCGGATCCGGAATTTCGATATCGACCAATTGGGTCCAGAAATCACGTGGGATGTTTAGCTGAGCCGGACCCGAAAGGCGTTTTGCCTGGCTGATCACTCGGGTCAGAACTTCTGCCACACGGGTCGGGTCACGTACTTCTTCCTGATAGGCGACCATATCTTCAAAGAGCTTCATTTGCTCAACTTCCTGAAAACCGCCCTGACCGATGGTTTTGTTAGCCGCCTGAGGTGTCACTAACAAAAGCGGCGTGTGGTTCCAGTATG
>JBCAZO010000222.1:0-5106 GCA_038532975.1 Pseudomonadota bacterium | reverse complement strand
TGTGGTGGAGGCCGGAGCCGTCGTCGGTGTCGCCGATATACATGCCGGGACGCTTGCGAACCGCCTCTAAGCCTTTGGCAGGTCACGCGGACCATGTTTCCGTGTGTATTCATCGTGATAACTCGGTTTCCGTCAGCGACAATGGCCGCGGAATTCCAGTTGAAACGCACGAGGAAGAGGGCGTGTCCGCCGCCGAAGTCATCATGACCCAACTGCATGCAGGCGGGAAGTTTGACAGCAATTCCTACAAAGTGTCTGGTGGTCTACATGGGGTCGGTGTCTCGGTGGTCAACGCACTTTCGGATTGGCTGGAACTGCGCATCTGGCGCGGCGATAAAGAGCATGTCGCACGCTTTGAAGGGGGCGAGACGGTCGAGCATCTCAAGGTCGTTGGCGATGCCAACGGCAAGCGCGGCACCGAGGTGCGTTTTCTCGCCTCGACAGACACGTTTTCCAATCTGGATTACGTTTTTGAGACGCTTGAAAAGCGCCTGCGCGAGTTGGCATTTCTGAACTCTGGTGTTCGGAT
Source organism: Pseudomonadota bacterium (assembly GCA_038532975.1). Taxonomy (GTDB): domain Bacteria; phylum Pseudomonadota; class Alphaproteobacteria; order Rhodobacterales; family Rhodobacteraceae; genus Roseovarius. Next base: position 4,577 of record JBCAZO010000222.1, on the reverse strand, counting down.
TATTTTACGCGACGAGCGTCCCGCTGAGCCGCTGGAAACCGAGTTGCACTACGAGGGTGGCGTCAGGGAATTCGTCCGCTACCTTGACCGAAGCAAGACCCCACTGATGCCTGAGCCGATTTTTGTCACCGGCGAACGTGACGAGATCGGCGTTGAGGTCGCAATGTGGTGGAATGACAGCTACCATGAAAACGTTTTACCGTTCACAAATAATATCCCCCAGCGCGACGGGGGCACGCATATGGCAGGCTTTCGGGGGGCGTTGACGCGGGTCATCCAGAAATATGCTGCAGAGAGCGGCATAGCGAAAAAGGAAAAGGTGAGCTTTACAGGCGACGATGCCCGTGAGGGACTGACCTGCGTGTTGTCAGTCAAAGTTCCAGATCCGAAATTTTCCAGCCAAACCAAGGATAAGCTTGTCAGCTCTGAGGTGCGTCCGGCGGTGGAAGGTCTTGTTAACGAAAAGCTGTCGGAATGGTTCGAGGAAAACCCGAACGAGGCCAAGATGATCGTTGGCAAGATCGTTGAGGCCGCTCTGGCGCGAGAAGCAGCGCGCAAGGCGCGGGAATTGACCCGGCGCAAGACGGCGATGGATGTGAATTATCTGGCTGGTAAGCTGAAGGATTGCTCTGAGAAGGATCCCGCCAAGACTGAACTGTTCCTTGTAGAGGGGGACAGTGCCGGTGGTTCAGCTCAAACGGGCCGCGACCGGTCAACTCAGGCTGTGTTGCCCCTTCGCGGCAAGATCCTGAATGTTGAGCGTGCACGCTTTGATCGGATGTTGTCGAGCCAGGAGATCGGCAATCTGGTGATGGCTCTGGGCACCGGGATCGGACGCGATGAGTTCGACATCTCAAAACTGCGCTACCACAAGATTGTCATCATGACCGACGCCGATGTGGACGGCGCGCATATCAGAACGCTCTTGCTCACATTCTTCTACAGGCAGATGCCGGAGCTGATTGAAGGTGGGTATCTCTACATCGCGCAGCCACCGCTTTTCAAAGTGAGTCGGGGCAAGTCCGAGGTTTATCTGAAAGACCAACCAGCGCTCGAGGATTACCTGATCGAACAAGGTACCGATGATGCCATTCTGCGGCTCGGCAGTGGTGAAGATATCACTGGTCAAGACCTTGTGCGCGTGGTCGAGGAAGCCCGTCAGGCCAGCCGCATTCTTGATGCTTTCCCGACGCACTATCCGCGTCATATCCTGGAACAAGCCGTGATCGCCGGTGCATTTGAATCGGGCCGCGTGGACGCAAACCTGCAAGGTGTCGCGGATGCCGTGGCGGATCGTTTGAACTTGATTGCATTGGAATGGGAGCGCGGCTGGCAAGGGAGGCCAACGCAAGACCATGGTGTGCGTCTGGCACGTATGTTGCGCGGCGTTGAAGAGGTCAGGACGCTGGATGGCCCTATCCTCCGGGGTGGCGAAGCGCGCCGCATTGGGCAGCTGACCAAACCGATGCAAGAGGTCTACGGGCGTCCGGCAACCTTACATCGCAAGGAGCGCACGCAGAGCATTTTTGGACCGTTGGATCTGTTGGATGCCATCCTCAAAGAGGGTGAGAAGGGCCTATCTCTACAGCGCTACAAAGGCCTGGGCGAGATGAACCCCGATCAGCTCTGGGAAACCACGCTTGATCCTGATGCGCGCACACTCTTGCAGGTCAAGGTCGATGACATGGCCGAGGCGGATGATCTCTTTACAAAACTGATGGGTGACGTTGTCGAGCCGCGCCGGGAGTTCATTCAGCAAAATGCGTTGAATGTCGAGAACCTTGACTTCTGATCCGGTCCCACACCGCTATTGACAGAAACCTAGTTTCAAAGCAGCGTTGCCTCATCCGTAAGGAAGGCAACGCAACATGTCACATCTGATTGCTGCACTGCGCTTCGACCGCCGCACGCTTCGGTGTGATCTGGTCGTTTAGGCCACGCATTCGCGCTTTGGCGCGCTGGGTTTATTGACGCAACCGGATGCCAGGCATCCTCTTTCGGATTATCATATGACAAAGGTTTCTGGGCTTCGTGTCGCCGTCGATATCGGCGGGACGTTTACTGATACAGTTCTGGTGGATGGAAACGGAGCCATCCTTTCGACCAACAAAACGCCAACCACTACGACCAACCCAACGCTTGGAGCACTAGAGGGTGTTAGCTTGGTCTTGCAGGACGCCGGACGCGACTGGCGTGACCTGCAAGGCTTCATTCATGGTACGACCTTGGCCACGAATGCGTTGATTGAGAGGCGGGGTGCACGGGTTGCCACAATCACCAGCGCCGGGTTTCGTGACATTCTTGAGATCGGTTATGAGCGGCGCTATAGCCAGTATGAGATCAATCTGCAAAAGCCTGATCTTTTGGTTCCGCGCAGCCGAGCGTTTACGATTGGTGGGCGGATTACAGCGAGCGGTGCTGAGCACGCGGCTCTTGATGAAGGCGCAGTTTCAGAGCTTGTACAGCAGCTTGCCGAATGCAAAGCCGAAGCCGTCGCAATCTGTCTTTTGCATGCCTATGCAAACCCCGCGCATGAGCAGCGGCTCAGGTCACTCTTGCAGGCGCGGCTGCCGGACGTTTCGATTTCGATCTCAAGTGATGTCAGCCCTGAGGCTCGCGAGTTTGACCGCCTCTGCACAACCATCGCCAACGCCTATATCCAACCGCTGATGGCGTCATATCTTGAAGATTTTCAAACCCGGTTTTCATCCCAAGGCGTGCAGTGCTCTATTCTGATGATGACTGCCGGTGGTGGCATGACTACGCTAAAAACAGCTGCGGCCTTGCCCATTCGGCTTGTCGAGTCTGGACCGGCTGGCGGAGCGATCCTGGCCGCGCGGATTGCGGCTCAGGTTGGGGCAGAAAACGTGCTGTCGTTTGATATGGGCGGTACAACCGCCAAGTTATGCTTGATTGATCAATACAAGCCGCAAAGCGCGCGGCGGTTTGAAATTGCGCGCGCCGAGCGCTTCATCAAAGGGTCGGGAATGCCGGTGCGCATTCCTGTTCTGGAAATGATTGAGATCGGCGCAGGCGGTGGGTCGATTGCGTCTGTAGACCGTCTAGGCCGTCTGCAGGTTGGACCGGAAAGTGCTGGCAGTGAGCCTGGCCCTGCCGCGTTTTCCAAAGGTGGAACATCACCAACTGCAACAGATGCCGATGTGGTACAGGGTCTCATTGAACCGGCAAGCTTTGCCGAAGGCCGCCTTTCAATAGATATCGACGCAGCAGCTAAGGCGATTGTCACGCATATCGCAACAACTTTGGACACAAGCGCGGAAGATGCTGCCGCGGGTCTTAGCGGAATCGTGGATGAGAATATGGCCGCCGCGGGACGGATGCATGCGGTGGAGTCGGGCAAAGACCTCGGCGCGCGCACCATGATTGCCTTTGGCGGCAACGGACCACTCCATGCAACAAGGGTGGCGCGCCGTGCGGGAGTGAGCCGCATTCTTGTGCCTAATGACCCCGGCGTAGGTTCTGCGGTTGGGTTTCTCTTTGCGCCTGTGTCGTTTGAAATCGTCCGCAGCCGCTATAGCACCCTGGAGGATCTTGATGTGGCGGCGATCAACGCGTTCCTTGGCGGGTTGATACAAGAGGCAACCGACGTGGTCCGAGCTGGCGCACCAGAAGTTCAGCTAGAGATCACCAAGTCCGCTTTTATGAGATATCGTGGGCAGGGGCATGAAATTGAAATTCCTTTGCCCTCCGACCAATTACAAGAGGACGGCATCGTTGAGCTACAGGCGGCGTTTGAAAAAGAATACAGCGCTCAGTTTTCACGGGCTGTGCCGGGGATGACGGTGGAAATTCTCAACTGGTTCGTGCGCGTGGCCAGTCGGGATACTCCACCAGACGAGCTCTCCGCCACGGCGGAAGCAACCAGCGCAACACCCGATAGACAGACTTCTGTCTTCTGCGAAGTGACCTCACAAAGGCGTAACGCGGATGTCTACGATCGTGCGGCGTTGGTCCCCGGCGCAACGCTACAAGGACCGGCGCTGATCGTTGAGCCGCAAACCACGACCTATGTCAGCGCCGACTTTTCGGCAAAGGTGGATGCGCTGGGCAATATCCTTTTGTTGAAAGAAGGGAGCGCGCCATGACGTCTATCCCAAAAACACGTCTGCAAGTGATGTGGAACCGCCTTCTCGCAGTCGTCGAAGAACAAGGTCAGGCGCTGATCCGTGCTGCCTTCAGCCCCATTGTGCGCGAAAGCGGTGATATCTCGGCGGGCATCTTTGATCTGCGCGGTCGTATGCTGGCGCAAGCTGTGACGGGCACTCCGGGCCATATCAACACGATGGCCGAGGCGGTCAAAAACCTGTTGGAGCGTTTCCGGATCCAGAACATGCGCCCCGGCGATATCTACATGACAAACGATCCTTGGCTCGCTTCGGGCCATCTCAATGACTTCCTTCTGATGCAGCCGGTGTTTCACAGGGGCCGCGTTGTAGGGTTTACGTCCTGCACATCTCACCTCGCTGATTTAGGTGGCAAAGGTATGGGGCCGGAGGGGTCTGATGTCTTCGATGAAGGCCTTCTGATCCCTCCGTGCAAACTGCTTGATGCTGGAG
>JBCAZO010000221.1:0-5123 GCA_038532975.1 Pseudomonadota bacterium | reverse complement strand
CCAAGTCGGCCCCATTCGGCCAAATCCCTCGCAACGCGTCTTCCGAGCCGACCACATGATCTGCGCCCGTGCGTGCGCCAAGGGCTTGTTTCTCGGGGCTTCGGGTCAGCAACGTCACCTCGGCCCCGGCGAGTTTGGCAATCTGAAGCGCCAAAAGGCCGATAACACCACCACCGATGACAAGAACCATTTCGCCAGCCCTCGCGGCGCCAATATCCATGCCGTGCAAGGCGCAGGCCAGCGGCTCGCAAAAGGCACCGTGCAGGGGATCCAGATCTGCTGGCAGCGCAACCGCCTTTGAGGCCGGAAATGCGCAATACTCCGCAAAGCCACCGTCGCGATGAATGCCTGTCGCGATGTTGTTGATGCAAAGATTGACCCGCCCGCGCTGGCACTGGTCGCAAGCGCCGCACCAGGTATTGGGATCGCAGGTGACACGGGTGCCTTCAGCAATCGCTGTATCGCCACTGTCGACGACGATACCCGAGAATTCATGCCCGAGCGTTTTGCCCGGAACGGATGGGAATTCGCCCTTGTAGAGATGCCGGTCGGTGCCACAGATACCGGCGGCTTCCACTTTGATGAGCAACTCTCCCGAAGCGGGGCAAGGGAGCGGAACATCCACGGTCCGGACATCACCCGTCTTATACAGCCGTGTTGCGCGCACTACGCCTCCCTTAATCCATCAATCTTTGTGATGGTTTCCTGCGTTTCAACAGCTGTGAGCAAACCCATCCGCATATCAATCCGCCAAGCCTTGCCACCATCCACCGTCTGCACCCTGCCCTTGGCTTTCTCAGCACTGTGACCTTCGACGCCGGAGGTTGCGGGGAACGCAATGCCAAGACCATCCTGGTCCGGGGTACGACAGATCCAGCGGGTACAAAGCGGAACCTGATCAGGTCTGCAGCGAAGATAATCACCCGTGCCGTCTGGATGTGCCTGCAAAGCATGGGCGAAGCCGTCTGCGTCACAGTTCATGTCGATTTCGAAAACGACCTCGGGATCAAACGCCAAATCAGGACCAAGCACGTGATGCCTGGTTGGGTCTTCGGCCAATTCGGCAAGAAACTCCATGTATCCCGGTTTGGGTGTCACGTGGGATGGAACCGAGCGCCGGACCCTGACCGAATTCTCGTTGTAGTCCGCCGTGTAGTGCAACTCGCCATGGTCGACCGGGCGAAAGTTGGCATGACCGAGATACATCAGGTCCATTGGCGTACGCTTAAGGTTCTCTACAGTCACTGACACATCGATCAGGGCCGAACCTGCTGTCAGTGTCGTCTCAACGGTCGCCAGATAGTTCACCGAAAACGCCACCGTATGCTGGTAGGTCCCGGCGACGGCTACGCTTCGGACGGCGGGATCGATCTTGAGCCAAGCGGTCTGGAATGGCGCATTTGGCAATTCCCCATGCAGCGGATGGCTGTCCTCGGGGCCAGGAGCGCCAAGCCCCGTGATCCCGCAGTGGATCAGGAAGCCGCCATAGTTTTCCAGATAGTTTTGCGTCTCTTTCGGTTGGTCGAACATCGACAGCATTGTCAGGTCGCGCCCATCGAAGCTGGCCCGCCAAATCTGTTGGCCCTGAAACGGCAGCATGACGATCTCGCCACGTGTGTTGCGCATCCGCAAGGCCGCGACGCCACTTTCAAAGAGAAATGTCGAGACCGAGATTTCACCAAACTCGCAAAGCAGCCGCTCCTTTTCGTTGAACATCGAACGATAGAGCTCAATCCGCATTTGGTCCTACCGGATCCGCTTCCCGTTGCTTTCGTCAAAGACGAACAGATGATCGCGCGAAATAATCACGCCAACGTCGTCACCTTGATCGCCGGTGAAATCCTTGGGTGCTTTGACCGCAATCTGATCATCCCCTAAATCGACCGTAACCAGCGCATGATCCCCGATTAATTCGTTGGTAAAAATCTTCCCAACTAAGGTACCTTCGGATGGTGGTGCGATGGCGCAATCCTCCGGTCGGACACCCATAACGGCCTGTTCCGCCTTTCCTGTTACAGCGGTTTCGACCGAAACACCGTTGGTCAAGAATTGGCTGCCATCGAGGCTGCCATGCACCGTGTTCATCGGGGGCGAGCCAATGAACTGCGCGACAAAGAGGTTTGCCGGGTCGTTATAGATCTCGGCTGGTGTGGCCAGCTGCTGCAGCACACCTTTCTCTAGGATGGCAACCCGATGTGCGAGGGTCATCGCCTCGATCTGGTCATGGGTCACGTAGATCGTCGTGATCCCCATGGATTTCTGCATGTGCTTGAGTTGCGCGCGCATGTGCCCGCGCAGCTTGGCATCAAGGTTAGACAAAGGTTCGTCCATCAAGAACACCGAAGGCCGTCGGATGATCGCACGGGCGAGGGCGACACGCTGGCGCTGGCCACCTGACAGTTCCCGGGGGAAGCGTTCCAGCAAATCTTCAATCTGAACTTGCCGGGCCGCATCCCGGGTGGCTGCCTCCATCTCGTTTTTGTCCATCCCACGGACCTTCAGCGGAAAGCTGATATTCTCAGCCACGGTTTTGTGCGGGTAGAGCGCATAGGACTGAAAGACCATCGAGATATCGCGGTATTTGGGCAGAACCTCGGTGACATTCTCATTGTCGATATAGACCTGCCCGCCGGACGGCGTCTCAAGGCCGGATAAGATGCGCAATGCGGTTGTCTTGCCGGATCCCGACGCACCAAGAAGGACGACGAATTCGCCTGGCTCAACCTCAAGATCGAAGTCACGCAGTACCTTTACGTCGCCAAAACTCTTTTCGATGTTCTCGAATTTGACCGACGCCTGATTACCAAGACCTTTCATTGGTCAGCCTTTCACTGCGCCCAATAAGACGCCTTTCGATATGAACCGCGTCAACAGGATCGCCATAATGATCACGGGAATAATCATGACAACGATGATCGCGCACATCTCCCACCAAAAGATGCCCTTTTCGCCCGTATTCTTGGCGGCGACCATGATCGGCATGGTCTGCACTTTCACGGTGGCGAGGAAGACCGCGAACAAATATTCGTTCCAGCTAAGGACGAGGATCAACAAGGTCGTCGCTGCGAGACCTGGGCGAGTCAGCGGCAGCACGATTTCCCAAAAGATCCGCGGCCGCGTTGCGCCATCCAGCTGTGCGGATTCCTCCAGCTCAATCGGAAGGTTGGCAAAAAAGTCATGCATCAACCAAACCACGATCGGCATGTTCGCCACAGCATAGAGCAGGATTAGGGCGATATGCGTGTCCAGCAATCCCACTGCCTGGAACATCACATAGATCGGGATCACAACGACAATCGGCGGCAGGATCCTTTGCGAGATAATCCAAAAGAGGATATCGCCGTTCTTGAGCGACATCTTGAAGTACCCCCGCAGCGCACGCAGCAGCAGGAAGAACAGGGCCAAAGCGACCGCGGACGCCGCCCACCACGGAGCCCCCGCATAGGTCGTGGCAAAGATGACGCCCACCAGCAACAGGACAAACATCATGATGTTGCCAAAACGCGGGGCATATTGGATGCGGGCCAGCGCATAGGCCGCCATCGAACCGACGAGCACGCAAAGACCTGTCGAGAAGATGCTGATGACGACTGAATTGGTAAAGGCGAGGTAGATTTTGCATATCTGCGGCTCCATCGGATCCAGCGCCACTAGCGGTGAGACGACAAAGACGAACGAGTTGTAGACCAGCAACCAAAGCTGCCGCCCGATGGCGCCGACGGTGCAATATGGATCCTCGGTGAACTGGATCCTCCAGGCACTCAGTGTGGGCTGAAAATCGACAAACGGGATGTAAAAAGGCCCCTGATTGACCGAGGCTGCATCTTTGAAAGACGTGATGATGACCCAATAGATCGGGAACAGAACAAAGAAGGACCAGACTATCAGCAACGAATAGGCGACCATTTTGGCCACCGGCGACATTTTCCCCACGGCAGGGGCTTCGAACAATCGCTGCATCAACGTACGTTCAGATTTGCGGAACTTGTAGGAAGACATTTCGCTCATGCCCGCGCCTTTCTGATTTGCCCCAGAACCACATAGTTGAAGAAGGAGGCGCAGATGACGACGGTCAGGATCAGCAAAAGATAGGCGATTGCTGCCGAAGTCCCAAGATCGTTGGCGCGCCAGACATACATCGAATGCAACGTCATCGACTCTGTTGCCGACCCCGGACCACCGCCTGTCATGATGTTTGGCAAATCGACGATCTTGAATGCCTCGATCATCCGGATCAAAAGTACCGTCACCGCGACAGGCAGAACCTGTGGCCAAGTGATTTCGCGGAAAATCTGGAGACTGGACGCGCCATCGACCTGCGCAGCTTCGACATGGTCACGCGGAATGTTTTCCAGCGCCGCCAGCATGCAAATGAAAATGAAAGGGATCCATTGCCAACTGTCGCTGACCATCATCATGAAGCGCGCCGACCAAGCGTCAGCGGACCAAACCCAATCAGACAGGCCCACGAATTTCAAAAAAGGCTCAAAAGGCCCCTTGGTGACATCAGCCACCATCCGCATTGCATAGCCCACACCCAAAGGCGTGATCATGAGCGGAATGAAGAAGATGACCCGGAAGAAATTCTTGCCCGATATTGGCTGCGAACAGAGAAACGCAAGCCCGGTTCCGATTGCGAATTGAATCGCACAACCGACGATCACGTAGAACAAGGTCGTATAAAGCGTGCCAATCGAGTTGCCAGACAAAAGCGAAGCACAGAGGATCCAGGATAGGAATATCGCCATCGCAGCCGAGATGGTGCGGCCGATCATGCCAACCCAGGTCGTGATCTTGCGCGACCGCCACAGCCAAACCAGAACAGCGATGGAGATGACCACAAAAACGGCATAACCAAACAGACTGACCGGGTCAGTCCGGCCTAGGAAATGTACTTCGGAACTGCCGAAAAACTGCTTTTCGAAGTTTCGGAAACCAACGTACCGAAATCTCAAACCATCGCCAGTGAAACGCACCCGACTGACGGCAAAGAAGATCGAGTAGATCGTCGGAAAAATTGCGAAGATCAGGATCAGCGTCACGCAAGGGGCAATAAAAAAGGTGCCGGAATGTCGGTCTACCCATTCCCCGAAGCGCTCGCGCCGGGTTGCGCCAGCCGCGAG
>JBCAZO010000220.1:0-5134 GCA_038532975.1 Pseudomonadota bacterium | reverse complement strand
GACAATCCCATCCGCGACGGACATGCGCTTTTAACTGCGCGTGAACGTCCGCGTGTGCCGATCATCGGTATGACCAATATGCGCGATACGGCGCGACGCCTGGCGCTGACCTGGGGCGTGAACTGCGTTATGACGCCACAACTCACGCGGTTCAAAATGGCTGTGGTCAACGCTGCCAAGGCGGCACGTCAATTGGGCTATGCCGACGAAAATGATCAGATCGTTGTGACGGCGGGTGTGCCTTTCAATGTGCCGGGCACAACAAACATCTTGCGCGTAGCCCCTTGTGAAGAAAGCTTAATTTATTCAGCTGACCCAGAGTAAACTGCGCTATACTACCTTATCGAGTAGATAGGAGGTTCAGCAAATGGATCCCGACCTGATATTCACCATCGGCGTTGTGTTGGGGGTGTTTTCCCTGCCAGCCATGTTGTCGGCCTTTTCCGAGAAACGTGCTCCGCGTGTGGCGGCTATCACGGTCGTTCTGGCTGGAATAATGGTCTTGTGGGCCGTGCGTGAGAACCCGGGACGATACTCTCTAGGTGGCATTCCAGATGTTTTCGTTGAAGTGGTGGCAAAATATCTGACCTGACCCGACGTATCGACCTGTTACTTTCTCTATTGCTCAATCATCTCCTGACCTGAATCCCTCTTGCCATGTGCGCCCTTGCGGCGTATACGGCGCGCTCAGTCGCGCGTCCGGCCAAAGTGGCATGCCGAGTCGCGTGGAACACGACCGACCTTAAGAGGAGCCGGAAATGCCCAAGATGAAGACCAAGTCGAGCTGCAAAAAGCGGTTCAAAGTGACAGCCAATGGCAAGATCAAAACCGCGCAAGCGGGCAAGCGCCACGGCATGATCAAACGCACCAACAAGTTTATCCGTAACGCACGTGGCACCACGGTGATGAGCGAGGCCGACGCCAAGATCATCAAGCCAATGATGCCCTATTCGCGCTGAGGAGTTTGAGACATGTCGAGAGTTAAAGGTGGAACCGTCACCCACGCCCGTCACAAGAAAGTCGTCAAGGCCGCAAAAGGCTATTACGGCCGCCGCAAGAACACCTTCAAGGTGGCGCGTCAGGCCGTCGACAAAGCCAATCAATATGCGACACGCGACCGCAAGAACCGCAAGCGGAACTTCCGCGCATTGTGGATTCAGCGGATCAACGCCGCCGTGCGCGCCCATGACGAAGCACTGACCTATTCGCGCTTTATCAATGGCCTTACGCTGGCCGGGGTCGAAGTGGACCGCAAGGTTCTGGCTGATCTGGCCGTGCACGAACCAGCAGCCTTCGCGGCCATCGTGGATCAAGCGAAAGGTGCTCTGGCCCAATAAACGCCAGTCGCACGAGGGACAATGAAGACGCCGTTGGTTACTGCCAACGGCGTCTTTGTTTTGAGCGGGTTCTGGCCCGTAAGGCAGATTTCAAAATGCTGCCCCATTTTCATCGCATTTGCGTGCCAATGGTTAACTCGCGCTTTGACAACAGAGCGTCGAGCAAGCAAATGGGTGTGAGAAAATGGTCAGAACAATCGTTCAAACCGACCGCGAAGAGGGCAAGCTGAGCGAAAAGGCCCTTCGCCTTTTGGCAGCACATGACCGTGAGGTCGAAAATCGCCAGACAAAAGAGGCGGCTCCGGCCAACGCTTGACCTGCCAACTCCTATCTGGCGTCAGAGACGTTGTTGCCCTAACGTTTCGCCAAGATGGACCACAAAGAATTTGTAAATCACATGCCAGTGGATGTCCTGGCACAGCTCAACCAGCTGAACGATGATGCAGGTCTGCGTCATCTTTCTTTGCATTTTGGGCTGATCATTTTCCTTGTCCTTTGGATAGCGATTGGCTGGCCGCTCTGGTGGATGATGATCATCCCTCTTGGGATCGCAATCTGTTTTCTGTTCACGCTCCAACACGAGTGCACGCACAAAACGCCCTTTGCCACGCTCTGGTTGAACGAATGGGTCGGACGCATATCAGGCCTATTGATTTTGCAGCCATTCGAATGGTTTCGGTACTTCCACCTGGCGCATCACAAATACACTAACGATCCTGAAAAAGACCCCGAGCTGTTGTCCGGTGCCAAGCCTGAGACGTGGCAGGCCTATCTTTGGCACATAAGTGGCTTGCCGTTCTGGTGGGCAATGGCGACACAGACCACAGAGAATGCCGTGGGTCAGGATTTCGGCCCTTACATTCCAGACCGCGCCAGGCCGCGCGTTGTGCGCGAAGCGCGCTGGATGCTGGTCATCTATGCTGTGGCTGGTGTCAGCCTGTTATTCACACCGCTTTTAGTGTGGATTTGGATCCTGCCCTGTCTGCTGGGCCAGCCGTTCCTTCGGCTCTACCTTTTGGCAGAACACGGGCGCTGCGCCTTCGTCGCGAATATGTTTCAGAACACGCGCACGACATACACAAATCGCATCATCCGGTTTCTGGCCTGGAACATGCCATACCATGTCGAGCATCACAGCCTGCCACAGGTGCCGTTCCATAAACTTCCCGAGTTGCATGACCACATGCGAGGGCAGCATCAGGTCATTTCGGACGGATACTCTGCATTTACGCGCGAGTACACGCAAGCCTTGCGCTAAAGGCTTGCATCATGAATTTCCGCAAATTCTCAGACGAACTTATCGCACGCATGCCAGATGGCATGACCATGCCGCCGGTCTTGATTCAGGTGATGGACTGGCTCGAGGCGCAGGGCGGTCGGCAAACCGAATGGCAAGAGCAGGCGCTGGATTTTGAACGGCAATCTCTGGCGCTTTATCCTCTGACAGAGTGGAGCAAAAAAGGTACGAGCCTCGCGGCCTTTGGGTATTACGGGCCTTTTTCTCTCAATGGCGCACCGCCCCCTGTCGCAGACGAAGACAAACGCGTGTTCCTGTTTGTGCGCACCGGCGGAGACGGCTCTTATGCCGGGTTCTGGCTGGATGAGAGCGGCAAACAGTGGATTGTGCACTACGGATCAGGGTCGGGGTCGGATTGGTGGGGCGTGATCTCGGATGATCCCGCTGATCTGTTGAAACTCATCGCGATTGGATACGAAGAGCCCGCGTTTCGAGAGGTGCATGGCAAAACAGTGCAAGAGGCGGCTTTGGACAGTGCCGGGGTCGATAGCCTTTATGAGCTGGCGCATATTATGGCCGAAGCGCAGAGCGCAGGCATCGAAGACCCCGACGAGTTTCATCGCAAAAAAGAGGCGTTGGCCAAAGAGTTCGCAGCCAAGCTGGAACGTGGAGATCCGATTGCCGGGGATTTGGGACAACCTCATCCACCCTTGGCATTTCAAGGCTTTCTGAAATCTGAATTTGGGATCGAGACGCCCAAACGCGCATCAGATGTCCTGATGATCTTGCCTGAAGAGGAAGACCCGTTTGCCCAGTGGCTGCAAGACACCCAACCGCCGCCAAGCCCAGAAGAGCTTGCGCGAATTGAAGAGATGACGCGAGAGGCCAAGAAGCTTGCGGCAGAGTTCAACATGGATGTCACTGGAGAACGGCGGTCCCTGATGGATCGCCTCAAAGGCTGGTTCCGATGATAACCAGACGCTGGCTTGCGCTGGGTCCTCAGGCGGGGTAACTCCATCGCAACGAAATTCGGGTGCATAATATGGACGATCTGAGAGACAAATACCTTTCTGCTATTGCCGCCGCAGGCGATGAAGCCGCGTTGGAAGACCTGCGCGTGCAGGCCGTGGGCAAAAAGGGCGAGGTGGCGCTCCAGATGCGCGAGCTGGGCAAGATGACGCCCGAAGAGCGGCAAATCATGGGACCCAAGCTCAATGCGCTCAAGGATGAGATCAACTCGGCTCTCGCGGCCAAGAAAGTGGCGCTAGAAGATGCCGCACTCGATGCCCGACTGCGCGATGAATGGCTGGATGTCACATTGCCCGCGCGCCCGCGTCGACAAGGCACGATCCATCCCATTAGCCAGGTGACCGAAGAGGTTACGGCAATTTTCTCGGACATGGGCTTCTCTGTCGCCGAAGGACCGCAGATCGAAAGCGACTGGTACAATTTCGACGCGCTCAACATCCCCTCGCACCATCCGGCACGCGCAGAGATGGACACGTTCTATACCCATCGCGAGGAAGGCGATAACCGCCCACCACATGTGCTGCGCACCCATACCTCTCCAGTGCAAATCCGGGCGATGCAGGCCCAGGGCGCCCCCATTCGGGTGATCGCGCCGGGCCGCGTCTACCGTGCGGATTATGACCAGACCCATACGCCGATGTTCCATCAGGTCGAGGGGCTGGCCATCGACAAAGATATCTCCATGGCTAACCTGAAATGGGTGCTGGAAGAATTTGTGAAATCCTTCTTTGAAGTAGACGCCGTCGAGCTGCGCTTCCGCGCCTCACACTTCCCCTTTACTGAGCCTTCCGCCGAGGTCGATATCCGTTGTTCCTGGGAAGGCGGCACACTCAAGATTGGTGAAGGTGACGATTGGCTGGAGATTCTGGGGTCGGGCATGGTGCATCCCACGGTTTTGGAGGCAGGCAACATCGATCCAACCCAGTGGCAGGGCTTTGCCTTCGGCGTCGGCATCGACCGCATCGCCATGCTGAAATACGGCATCCCGGATTTGCGCGCCTTCTTCGACAGCGACCTGCGCTGGCTGCGGCACTACGGGTTTGCAGCGCTGGATGTGCCGACCTTGCATGGTGGTTTGTCGCGGTAAATCCCGTGAAAAAGAGGTGGGTTGAAAACCCACCCTACGGTATCCTTCCCGAGTAAGGAGTCCGTCATGTCCCTCATCCAACTCATCTACGCTTCCCAGCCCTTTGGCTTTGACGAGGCGATGCTGGCGGGTATTTTGCTTGATGCCCGGCGGTGCAATGAGCGGGATGACATTACGGGCGCGCTCATCGTGCGGCGGGATTTGTACCTTCAGTTGCTCGAAGGCCCGCAAAAGGACGTGACGGCTTGTTACGCTCGCATTTGCCGGGATGATCGGCATATTGAGCCGAAGAAGCTTGTTCATCGCACGATCAAGACCCGGCTCTTTCCGGGTTGGGCGATGCTGGATGACCCCGCGCAATCCTGGGTTTGGAGCATCGATGACGTGCGCGGGGGTGCGATTGACGAGACCACGGATGACGAGGTTCTAGGCCCTAGAACCTCG
>JBCAZO010000219.1:0-5152 GCA_038532975.1 Pseudomonadota bacterium | reverse complement strand
CGGAGCGCGCTCAAGTAGCCGGAGGCGGTAGCGCATATGAAGTGGCGGACCCAAGAGGATTCGAACCTCTGGCCTCTGCCTTCGGAGGGCAGCGCTCTATCCAGCTGAGCTATGGGTCCGCGTGAGAGGCTCTATAGCTGTCGTGCCGCGACCTTTCAATCTGCAATTTCAGGCAAAAAGCTCATGCGCGAGTTCGAGTGCCTCGACCAGCACGTCCACCTCGGTTTCGGTGTTGTAGAGGCCAAAGGAGGCGCGGCAGGTGGCGGTTAGGCCCAGATGATCCATCAAAGGCCCGGCGCAATGGTGCCCGGCCCGCACGGCCACGCCTTTCTTGTCTAGGATGGTGGAGATATCATGGGCATGCGCCGCCCCATCCAGCGTAAAGGAAAAAATCGCGGCTTTGTCGGGGGTTGTGCCCTGAAGTTGCAGCCAGTTTAATCCTTTGAGCCGGGTCATCGCATAGTCGCGCAGGCGATTTTCGTGAGCAGCGATATTCTCCATGCCCAGCCCCATCATGTACTCAAGCGCGACGCCGAGGCCGATGGTCTGCACAATCCCAGGCGTGCCCGCCTCGAATTTCATCGGGGGGTCGGCATAGGTGATCTCATCCTTGTGGACCTCACGGATCATGTCGCCGCCGCCCATGAAGGGGCGCATCTCGGTCAGGCGGTCCTTGTGCACAAAGATCGCACCAGAGCCGGAGGGGCCATAAAGCTTGTGCCCGGTGATGGCATAGAAATCACAGCCCAGATCATCGAGATTCACCGGCCCGTGCACTGCCGCCTGGCTGCCATCGACCAGAACCGGCACGCCCTTGGCGTGGGCCGCTTCGGTGACGGTTTTTACATCAACTTGCGTGCCCAGCACGTTCGACAGATGCGTGATGGCCACCAGTTTCGTCTTGGGGCCAATCGCGTCAATCACCGCTTGCGGGTCAAGCGCGCCGGTGCTGTCCACATCCACCCATTTCAGAACCACGCCCTGCCGTTCGCACAGGAAATGCCAGGGCACGATATTAGCGTGGTGTTCCATGACTGAAAGCAAGATCTCATCACCGGCTTCCAGACGCGGCATGGCCCAGCCGTAGGCCACCATATTGATCCCTTCCGTGGTCCCGGAATTGAGGATGATCTGGTCCTCATCCGCCACGCCCAGGAACCGGGCGATGATGCCGCGCACAGCCTCGTATTTCTCGGTCGCCAGATTGCTAAGGTAATGCAAGCCGCGGTGCACATTGGCGTATTCCTGGGCATAGGCCTGCGTGATGGCGTCGATCACGACCTGCGGTTTTTGCGCGCTCGCACCATTGTCGAGATAGACCAGCGGCTTGCCGTTCACCTCGCGGGACAGGATCGGAAAGTCCTTGCGGATTTCATTGACGTCATACATTTCCGGCCCCTCCGGTGATGCCGAGGATCAGTCCTCCCAGCACGCCCATCGCGATGGATGCGCCAAAGAGAACCGCAACAAACGAAGCGATGAGAACACCAAACGCCTTGAATGGGTTGTTGAAACCATGAGCCGCGTCGAGAAAACTGGTAATCGCCCAGAGCGTCCAGGCCAGAAACACGAGTGAGCCGAGAGCGGCGAGCGCAGGCACAATCAGGCTAATGAGAAACAAGCCAAAGGAAAGCAAGAGCGTCATGACTTGCAGCAGGGTGAACACGCTGAGTATGTCCAAAAGACTGCCCTGCCCGCCCAAGGCTCTTCCGACCCAACACAGAACATGCACCATCAGGACAGTGAACCCAAACAGCATCAAGGTTGTGAAGATGGGGCTATCCGTGAAGAGCGAATACATAAGCAGGGTCTGTTGTCCATTTGCAGTCTTGGACAGTTCTTCGACAACAGCTGGCGGCAAAGGTGCTGCCAAAAACCGCCCCACCATGTAGAGCGAAGACAACACAACCGTAAGCGATAACAGCATCCACCACACGGACGCGGGCAGACCCAGGGCGATAACCCGTTCTGCCGCCGCGCGCGGGTTCTGCAGCGTCAGCGCAAAGAGCGGTTTCAGCGTCTCGGTATTCACTTTGCCCCCCACCCGGCTTCGCGCAGGTTTGACACCCAAAACCACAGGAACACGGCCAGCCAAATGGCCCCGACGATGGTCAGCGCCTGACCAGGGCCGATAAAGCCTGCAATCAGCCCATGCAAGAGCTTGAGTGGGCTTGCCGCCAGAAAGGCCCAAAAGAGCGCAAGACGCATGGCAAAGCCCGTGACAGCCCCGCCCATGGCGCGCAGCACAAATTGGCTGACAAAGGCAATGGTATAAAAGATCAGTGGTGCGATAAAAATCCAGGCCATCAACGAGCTGCCCAAAAGTGGGTTAAGCTCTTGATCGGTTAAATGCGCCTCACGTGACAGTCGCGGCCACTCGGCCACAAAAAACACCGCGCAGCCTGCCATCAGAATGGCAAGCGCGCGGCCTTCGTTTTCGCCCATATCCAAGAGGCGCCGGAAAACCGTGCGCGGACCTCGGTAGGTCGCGACGATGTCAGTCGTCACCGGCATTAGCCGCGCCGCCGCTCCAGCCAGGCTTCGAGCCTCGCATTGATGTCTTCGCGCAAATCCTCGTCCTCGATCTCTTCAACGGCCTCGGCGAGGAAGGCGAGTGTCAGAAGGTCTGTGGCAATGCCGTGCGGAATACCCCGCGCGCGAAGGTAAAACAGCGCTTCTTCGTCGATCGCGCCGGATGTCGAGCCGTGCGAACAGGCCACGTCATCGGCATAGATCTCAAGCTCGGGCTTGGCGAGAAACTCGCTGTCACCATCCAGAAGCAGCGATTGGCTGATCTGATAGCCATCGGTTTTCTGTGCGCCGGGCTTCACCAGGATTTTGCCCTGAAAGACACCTGTGGCGCCGTTGCGCAGGACCTTCTTGAAGACCTGTCGGCTTTCGCAGTTCACCGCGTCATGGGTAATGAACACTGTGTCATCATGGTGAAAATCACCGTCTCCAACACAGGCGCCCGCGACATGCGCCACACCATTATCACCGGTCAGTTCCACAACGCATTCATTGCGCGTCAGAACACCGTTGGCGGTTAGCGTGAAGGACTTGAATGTGCTCTCTTCACCCAGCCGCGCGAACATATGCGTCACGGCCCGGCGTTCATGGTCGCGCCCCTGCGCGCGGATGTGATGCAGCGTGCCGCCATCGGCGATGTCGATCTCCATGCATTTATTGAACCGTGCCGCCGCAGGGCCGGTTTCGAGGATCGTGGCCTCGGCCCCGCTTTCGACCCGCACAACATGATGCAGGAACACATCCGACGTCTCTGATTTGTGGATGTAAGTCAGGCTGATCGGCTTTGATGGTTTGCCAGTGACCCTGATTGTCACGCCATCCCCGGCATAGGCCGTGTTCAGGGCAGCCAGCGGGCGCGCTACCGGCGTTTGCCCTCGCGCCTCAAGAAAGCCGTAGAGATCCTCGGCCCAGTGATCATCGGTGCAGCATACGTCTTCAAGGCGGTCGACTTGCACCCCCTCCAATTCGAACGGGTCTGAAAGCTCTGAGCTGTAGACCCCATCCACGAACACGATTTTGAGCCGATCCACGTTATCGAAGAGCGGGGTTTCGTCGTCTACGAAAAGCGCAGCTTTGGGTGCATCCGGTTGCACCAGCGTGTCAGGTCTGGTGAATTTCCAATACTCATCCCTGCCCTGTGGCAAACCCATACTGCGCAGTCGGGCCAGAGCGGCCTGGCGCGCCTCACCGGTACAGCCCACATCAGGAACGGTCATTGTGGCCAACCGACCTTCTGTCACAGAATGTCTACGGTCATCGAGCGCCATCACGCCACCTCCGCCAGAATATCGGCATAGCCGTTGTTTTCGACCTCAAGCGCCAGTTCCGGCCCACCCGATTTTACAATTCGGCCATCGGCCATGATATGCACAACGTCCGGTTTGATGTGATCCAGCAGGCGCTGGTAGTGGGTGATGACGAGGAATCCGCGCCCCTGATCGCGCAGCGCATTGACGCCTTGGGCCACCAGTTTCATCGCGTCCACATCAAGCCCGGAATCTGTCTCATCGAGAATGCACATCTTCGGTTCGAGAACAGCCATTTGCAGGATTTCGTTGCGCTTTTTCTCACCGCCCGAGAAACCCACATTCACGGGGCGTTTGAGCATGTCGGCGTCAATCTTCAGCGTCTTGGCCTTTTCGCGCACCATCTTGAGGAAATCAGTGGCGCTCATTTCGTCTTGGCCGCGCGCTTTGCGTTGCGCATTGAGGGCCGTGCGCATGAAAGTCATGTTGCCTACGCCGGGAATTTCCACCGGGTATTGGAAGGCCAGGAAAAGACCCGCCGCGGCGCGCTCTTCGGGTTCCATCTCAAGAATATCCTCGCCCTCAAGCGTGGCGGTGCCGCTGGTCACTTCATAACCGTCCCGGCCCGAAAGCACATAGCTCAGCGTGGATTTGCCCGAGCCGTTTGGCCCCATGATCGCGTGCACCTTGCCCGCTTCAACGGTCAGGTCGACCCCTTTCAGGATGGATTTTTCCTCTTCCTCAAGATCGACTTTCAAGCCTTTGATTTCCAGCATGGTCATGTCCTCATTTATGTTCGTTTCAACCCGGTCCCTCAGGGCCGCGTCATCATTTCAATCAGATCGAGATAGTGTTCCGGGGCGAGGGTCAGGGGCGTTACGTCAAACTCCGCCATGCGCCCGGTCATTTTTGGCTTGCCGATAAAGGGTTCCACCCGATGGTATTGCTTTCGCCGCGCATAATCGTCGATGAACAGTGTCACAGGTTTCGCAGTGCGCAGCGCTGTGGCCATCACACAGCCTGTGCGGAACCGGCCATCCACCAGCACCACATCGGGTTGCTCAAACTCTGGTGCGTCCCAGACCGCCAGCGGGTAGCGGGCATAGCTTTGGTATTTTGAGGTGTCTTTTGGGTAGCCCCATTCCTTGGTCGGGCCAATGTCGGTCCAGATGACGTCTACCCTGCTGCCTTTGGCGGGCGGATTCTCGGCAAACCACTGGCGCATCATTTCGGCCCAGTTGTGGTCACTCTCAACGGAAAATACGCGCTTGCCCGGCATCTCGGCAGCCATCACTGTCGAACCGCCCGAGCCAGAGACGGCGGTCCTTTGCGCGGCTTATGCCCAGGCGGATGTGATCTTGGAATATGGCTCGGGC
>JBCAZO010000218.1:0-5174 GCA_038532975.1 Pseudomonadota bacterium | reverse complement strand
CGGTTGGGGATAGTGTTGAGCGGGTTTAGACCCAAGCGACACCTGCCCGGGTGAAACCACTTGGGCACACCATCCGCCGTGACCCCGCATCGCATTGTAACCGCCGGGGCCCAGGGCGGCCTCCATCCGCGAACAGGGCGCGCAGGGCGTGGTGATCTCAAGTTCCGCTTCACCCATCCGAATCCGGTGGTTCCGCAGGGACGTCAGGTTAATTCCTGAAACTACAATATTACGGCGCAAAAGCTCTGCCGTGACTCCCTTGCGATGCGCCAGCGCTGCAATCACTGGCAAATGTTCTGCCTGAATGAGAGTGACCGCGCGTTTGCCCGAACGCCCATGGTCCCCTTCCAGCCCGTCTTTGACGATCCATGCCGAGGATACAGCCATAAGGTCAGTCAGACGTTCCGGGCGCAGCCCTATCCAGTCGACGCGCCCTGCCCCGGCATGGGTGCGGATCAGCTCGGCAAGTTTGCCCTGCACTATTCGGTGGTCTCGACAATCACCAAGTCGCGCTCTGACGCGCCGCGCGCATGATCAAGCGCGGCTTGATACTCTGCGCTCTGATAACAGGTCTCCGCCGCCTCGAGCGATGGGAATTTCGCCACCACATTGCGCGGATGATCCCGCCCCTCAAGCTGCACATAGCGCGCAGCCCGGGCGATAAAGCGCCCGCCATGTTTTTCCAACGCAGGCCCGGCCAGTTTGGCATAGCGACCATAGGCCTCCTCATCGGTCACGGTCACATGAGCAATCCATAGTGCGGGCATGAGAACTCTCCTTCAAAGCGTTGCACGTTTAACCTGAACTATCAGCGAAAGGTGAAACGCGTGCAACGATTGAGTGTCACGCTGCGTTTCGCGATCATCTGTGATTTGGGTCTATCGCAAAACGCTTTAAATGCCGTCCACAATGACGATATCGCGTTCACTTGACGACACGGCAATCGGCAAAATGCGTTGATACTCAGGCGAATTATACCAATCCATCGCCGTTTGATGATCCGGGAACTCGATGATCACATGTCGGTCGGGGCTATTGCCCTCAACCTGCGTCTGCGTGCCCCCCTTGACCAGAAACCGCCCACCGGCTTTTTCGGCCAGCGCGACAGTCTGGCTGGCGTAGGTCTGGTAGTCTTCCGGTTCCGTCACATTGATCCGGGCAATCACATAGGCTGTCATACTCTCCCCCTCCCAAGGGTGGCGGGACAGAGAGGTTAGCCGTGCAACACCTGCTCTGCCGCCTTGATCGCCGCATCAGCGCGCGTCACATCCGTGCCACCGCCCTGCGCCATGTCCGGGCGGCCGCCACCACCCTTGCCGCCAAGTTCACCTACCGCGGCCCGGACAAGATCAACAGCAGAGACGCGTTCGGTCAAGTCTTTCGTCACACCAGCCGCCACAGCCGCCTTGCCGCCTGCATCCGCAATCAAGAGAATTGCGCCAGAGCCAAGCTTGTCTTTCATCTCGTCCATCAGCGGCGGAAGGTCCTTGCCCGAGACGCCCGACAACACCTGTGCGAGGAACTTAACCCCACCTATATCCTTGGCTTCAGGGCCTGTTGCGGTGCCGCCACCCATGGCCACATCGCGGCGCAGCTGTGCTACTTCATTGCTCAGCGCCTTGCGCTCTTCCATCAACGCCCGCACGCGATCCAGAACGTCACCGGGCTGCGCTTTGAGTTCCAGCGCCACCTCGGCCAGCCGGTGATCCTGCTCGCTGAGATACTTGAATGCTTCGGCGCCTGTGAGCGCTTCGATCCGGCGCACACCCGCGCTTGAGGCGCTTTCGCCAAGCGTCACGAACATGCCGATGTCGCCCGTCTGCCGCACATGGGTGCCCCCACAAAGCTCGATCGAATAAGTCTTCCCATCAAGCCCCTTACCGGACCCGTCTTCGCGCCCCATTGAGACCACGCGCACCTCGTCGCCGTATTTCTCGCCGAACAGAGCTTGCGCACCAAGCTCCCGCGCATCATCGGGGGGCATGATCCGGGTTTCCACTGGCTTGTTCTGTCGGATATAGGCGTTTACCTCTTCCTCGACGCGCTTGATTTCGTCCAAGCTCATCGCCTTGGCATGGCTGAAATCAAAACGCAGGCGGTCCTCGGCATTGAGCGAACCCCGCTGCGCCACATGATCGCCAAGCGCCTGGCGCAGCGCCTCGTGCAGCAGGTGCGTGGCCGAGTGATTGGCGCGGATGGCCGTGCGGCGGATGTGGTCGACCTCAAGCTTCACCGCATCGCCGACATCTAGCTTACCTGTGTCCACGGTCAGATAATGCGCGAAGAGTCCCGTGCCGCGTTTCTGTACATCACTGACATGACCGGAAAACCGTGTCTCGGATTTTTCATGCGAGCCTTCGAGAATACGGACATAGCCGTGATCCCCCACCTGTCCGCCAGCCTCCGCATAAAACGGCGTCTGGTTGAACACGACCCAGGCCGCGGCTCCTGCACCGTCAAGTGACTGAATTTCTTTACCTTCAGACACAATGGCAAGCACTACGCCTTCAGCTGTCTCGGTATCATAGCCCAGAAAATCCGTGGCCTCATGCTTTTCCGACAGCTCGAACCACACAGCCGCATCCGCCGCCTCGCCGGTCCCGGCCCAGGCCGCGCGCGCCTTGGCTTTCTGTTCGTCCATAGCGGCATCAAAGCCCGCCACATCCACCTCGCGCCCCTTCTCGCGCAGCGCATCCTGCGTGAGATCAAGCGGGAACCCATAGGTATCATACAGACGGAACGCCGCCTCTCCGGGCAGGGCGGCACTGTCGGGCAGCTTGGCCAGCTCGTCATCCAGAAGCCGCAAGCCACGATCCAGTGTCTGCTTGAAACGCTTTTCCTCGAGCTCCAGCGTCTCCTCGATCAGCGCCTGCGCTTGGCTCAACTCCGGGAACGCCTGTCCCATCTGCGCCACAAGGTTAGGCACAAGCCGGTGCATCACAGGGTCCTGTGCCCCCAGTAGATGCGCATGCCGCATCGCGCGTCGCATGATCCGGCGCAGGACATACCCGCGCCCTTCATTTGATGGCATCACCCCATCGGCAATCAGGAAGCTGGTTGAGCGCAGGTGATCGGCAATCACCCGGTGGTGGACATTGCCATCGCCATCGGGGTCGACATTCGTGGCGTTCGCGCTGGCCTCAATGAGGCTGCGCATCAGGTCGGTGTCGTAATTGTCATGCTTGCCCTGCAAGAGCGCGCCGATCCGCTCCAGCCCCATGCCGGTGTCAATCGACTGCATCTCCAGATCGACCATGCTGCCATCTTCGAATCGCTCGTTTTGCATGAAAACCAGGTTCCAGATCTCGATAAACCGGTCGCCATCTTCCTCGGGGCTTCCCGGAGGACCGCCCCAGATTTCGGGTCCATGGTCATAGAAAATCTCGGTGCAGGGTCCGCACGGCCCCGTCGGCCCCATCGACCAGAAATTATCGTCGGTCGCAATGCGGATGATCCGGTCATCGCTCAGACCTGCATGCTTTTTCCAGATTTCGGCAGCTTCGTCATCAGTGTGATAGATCGTGACCAGAAGCTTCGATTTGTCGATCTCAAAATCCTTGGTCAGCAGATCCCAGGCATAGGGGATAGCGTCGGATTTGAAATAGTCACCAAAGCTGAAATTCCCCAGCATCTCGAAAAACGTGTGGTGCCGCGCGGTATATCCGACATTGTCGAGGTCATTATGCTTGCCGCCGGCCCGCACACATTTCTGGCTCGTCGTCGCGCGGGTGTAGTCGCGCTTTTCCACGCCGGTGAACAGGTTCTTGAACTGCACCATGCCTGAATTGGTGAACATCAAGGTCGGATCATTGCGCGGCACAAGCGGAGAGCTTGCCACGATCTCATGATCGTTACGGTCAAAGAAATTCAAAAACGTCGAGCGGATCTCGTTCAGCGTGGGCATATTGGGTCTCGCGGCATTGCAGCATTATCGGAGTTCGAGGTTTAGCCCTCCCACTATGCCATGTCCACAACTAGAAAAGCCCGAAGTCTCCTCCGGGCTTTCCGTCAAAGGTGCTGAACCCTTGCTTTCTTTTTGCTCTAAATATCCCCGCCGGAGGCTCCGGCCTCAAGGACATCGTCGTCTTCCGCCATATCAGCCCCCTCCGGCATGTCGAAATCAAGCCCATGGGCCGCGCGTATTTTATCCTCGATCTCATAGGCGATACGAGCGTTTTCCCTTAGAAATTCCTTGGCGTTTTCCCGGCCCTGGCCAATGCGCTCGTCGCCATAGCTGAACCAGCTGCCGGATTTCTCGACCACGCCGGCTTTGACGCCCAGATCAAGAAGCTCACCGTTTTTGGAAATCCCCTCACCATACATGATGTCAAACTCGACCTGCTTGAAAGGCGGCGCCATCTTGTTCTTGACAACTTTCACGCGGGTCTGGTTGCCCACCACCTCGTCACGATCCTTGATCGCGCCAATCCGGCGAATATCGAGCCGCACCGAGCTGTAGAATTTAAGCGCGTTACCACCCGTTGTCGTCTCCGGGCTTCCAAACATCACGCCGATTTTCATGCGAATCTGGTTGATGAAGATCACGGTGCATTTTGATTTGTTGATCGACCCGGTCAGCTTGCGCATCGCCTGGCTCATCAGGCGCGCATGCACACCCACGCTGCTGTCGCCCATGTCGCCCTCTAGTTCAGACTTGGGCGTGAGGGCGGCAACGGAATCCACCACAATCATGCTGACCGCGCCGGAGCGCACCAATGTGTCAACAATCTCAAGACTTTGCTCGCCCGTATCCGGCTGAGAGATCAGCAGTTCATCCAGATCAACCCCCAGTTTGCGGGCATAGATCGGGTCAAGCGCATGTTCGGCATCCACAAAGGCGCAGACACCGCCCTTTTTCTGCTCTTCGGCCACGCAATGCAGCGTCAGTGTTGTCTTACCAGAGCTTTCTGGCCCGTAAATCTCAACAATGCGCCCCTTGGGCAGACCGCCAATACCAAGTGCAATATCAAGGCCCAAAGAGCCGGTCGATGTTGCCTCAACCTCTTGCACCGGGTTGTCAGCGCCCAGTTTCATGATCGAGCCTTTGCCAAACTGGCGTTCAATCTGTGCCAGCGCGCTGTCGAGCGCCTTTTGCCGATCTGTGTTTTTCTTGGGATCCATGTCCAAAAGTTCTGCTGTTGCCATACCTGTCGCCTTTCTTATTTCATAGGCCG
>JBCAZO010000217.1:0-5188 GCA_038532975.1 Pseudomonadota bacterium | reverse complement strand
TTTAATGTGTGCTCTGCTGCCAGGATTACGGGACAAGACACTCATGACCCACATCGTTATTTTCGAAGGGAATTCACCAGCGCGCGTGGCACGTGGTTTGGGTGCTGCTGAAGCGTTCAAGTGTGTTTTCAAGGCCTTTGATCCATCTGTCACATGTGTCGTGAAATCACCGTTCGAACAGCTAATTGGCCCAGAGGATTTTGATGGTGCCGACGGTGTGGTCTTTACGGGGTCCGGTGAAGACTGGCGTGTGGATGATCCGCAGGTTGCCTGTCAAAGGCAGGCCATGACCCTTGCCTTGAATGCGGGTCATCCGATTTGGGGAAGTTGTAATGGTATGCAATTGGCTGCTCTGCAGTTGGGCGGCGAATGTTGGGCATCGCCCAATGGAGTAGAGGTTGGGCTGGCACGAGACATCAAGTTGACCAGTGCGGGTGCGGCCCATCCGATGATGTCAGGCCGCCGCTCTGGATTTTGCGTGCCATGCATTCATCGAGACGAGGTGAAAACTCTGCCGCGTGGTGCAGTTTTGCTGGCCGGAAACGCTCATTCGCCAGTTCAGGCGTTCTGTTGCGAACAAGACGGTGTTGATGTGTGGGCGGCGCAGTATCATCCGGAATTGCGGCCACAGGAGATCGCCGATTGCCTGAGGGCGCATGGCGGTCAAGAGCAAGATAGCCTTCTGACGCGCGACTTGGACGCCGCTGAACAGGACGCACTTGCCGCGGCGCGACTGGGTGGTTCGCCGAAGGATTTGGAGGTGACATCTCGCGCACGGGAAATCGGCAACTGGCTTGACCATGTAAAGGCGCAGTAGCTTCGGTCATACGCGACTTGACTTGGCACTTTTGCCAGCCCACCCTTTTTATGAAGGAGAGCTGCCATGAAAGACCAATCTGCGGATAATTTCACTCTCAGGGCGCGCAAGGATGGCGGTGGAACGCCGCAACTGAATGCCTGGGGTGCCAATTCCGACTATGGCGCGCTACGGTCTGTTCTGCTCGGACCGATTGAAAACTATCGCTGGCTGCAAACGTCTTCTGTCTCAAAGAAAACGCTGCGCCGGGGTGTGCCCTTTGATGCAGGCGTGGCCAAGCGCCAGCACGCCGAGATGGTCAGTGCCTATCAAAGCGCCGGTGTAGAGGTACACACACACGCCCCTGACCCGCATTTGCATTATCAGGTCTATGCGCGTGACAGCTCGGTCATGACGCCTTTTGGCGCGATCATCACCCACATGGCGCAATGGTGGCGGCGGGGCGAGAACTTTCGCGCGATTGAGACCTATCAAAGCCTTGGCATTCCGATTTATGACTTTGTCACCGCAGGCACGTTTGAGGGCGGTGATTTCAATGTTATCGAACCGGGCTGTGTGCTGATCGGCTGGGAAGGCGACGAGGGTCGCACGCAGGAACAGGGCGCGAAACAGGTTGCAGGCTGGATGGAAGCTGAAGGCTGGGAAGTGAAACTGGCCGATATCGACCCGTTCTATGTGCATATTGACCTGATGGTTGTCATGCTGGCCCCGAAACTGGCGGCGGTGTGCACCGATTGCACGGATCCCGACGTGGTCGATTGGCTTAAAGCCAAGAAGATTGAGATCGTTGAAGTGCCATTTCAGGAGACCATCGCGCTAGGCTGTAATGTTGTGGCGTTGGGCGAGGACCGGGTGCTGTTGCCGGAAGGGTCAAAAACGCTCAAGGACAAGCTCAAGGCGCTTGGGTTTGAGATTTTCGCTCCCGATCTGAGCATGATCACCCAAGGTGGTGGCGGCGTGCATTGCATGTGCCAGAGCCTGATCCGCGATCCGGTGTGACGTATCGGTTTCAAAGGAGTGGCTGCGCCACACAGGATACATCGATTGGGGCGCTGCCCCAACCCCCGGGGTATTTGTGACAAGAAAGAAGCGATAGTGGTGACACACCGGGTTTGCCTGTCAGCTTTAATAGTCGTTTTCAGCGCTTCCATCGCATTTGGACATGCAGCGGAGCAGGGCTTCGTGCTCTTGCTGCCAACAGATGTCTACATCGCCTCGGGCGTTGCGACCGTGGCTCTAACCGTTGTGGTTCTGGCCCTTCTTCCAGCCCGGGCCGGGCACGCGATTTTCCGCAGTTTTATGCTTGTGAAACCGCTCGGGTTTGGGCTGAGCTATCTCACCAGCTTTTTATCGACGATGCTTCTGGGGTTTCTGATCTGGCGAGGGTTCACCGGGCCAGGCGATCCTCTGTCGAATCCGATGCCACTATTTGTCTGGACGGTCTGGTGGGTGGGCCTTGTGTCCTTGCAAGGCCTTCTTGGCAATCACTGGCGCTGGACCAATCCCTGGACGGGTATTGCAAAACTGCTGACGTGGGCGACAGGTTTGAAAGCACCGTTTCGCTATCCGCGGTGGCTTGGCCATTGGCCGGGTGTTCTGGGCTTCATGGGCTTTGCCGGATTTCTGTTAACCGATCCGGCCCCTGCCGATCCTGCACGGCTGGCAGCGTTTGCTGGTTTCTACTGGTATCTGGCATTCCTTGGCTTGGTCCTTTTTGGACCGGCCTGGCTGGTGCGGGCCGAGGCGATTACAATTTTGATGCGTGCTTATGGACGTATGGGCTTTGTGGGACGGCTCAAGGGCCGTGTCGCTTTTGGCCTCTGGGGCTGGAAGACGCTGGCGCGCCCTGCGCCCAAACTTGGGCTTGCGGTCTTTATGGTGATTCTGCTGGGCACTGGCAGTTTTGATGGGTTGAATGAGACCTTCTGGTGGTTTGGTGTTCTGGGGATCAATCCATTGGAATTTCCTGGCCGATCCGTTGTTGTGACGCAAAATCTCATCGGGCTGATCCTGTCGAACGTCACCCTCATTATCGCGTTTGCGGCCTGTCTTTGGCTTGGCGAATGGCTGGCAGGTACAAAAAGACCGCTGCGCGACGCGTTTTGCCTATATGCGCCGTCAATCCTGCCCATCGCGTTGGGTTATCACATCGCGCATTACCTGACCTCTTTCATGGTGGATGGGCAGTATGTGATCAAAATTGCCAATGACCCGCTTGGCAATGGTGCGGCCTTGCTGGGGCTAGACGATTTCTACGTCACGACCGGGTTTTTCAACACCCCAGCCACGGTCAAAGCGATCTGGCTGAGTCAGGCCGGGGCCGTTGTCATTGGCCATGTTGTCGCGATCCTTCTGGCACACACTTTGGCGATGCGAGGCGGCGCTGATACGCGCCGTGCTTTGTTGGGACAGGCTCCTCTGGCGGCATTCATGGTGGCCTATACATTCTTCGGCCTTTGGCTTCTTGCTTCACCACGCGGGCTGTAAAACGCTGGACAAACGCGGTTTTGCTTCGCAGGATTGCAGCAAGAGGGCCTTCAACGGCCCCGTTTAAACACCAGGGAGACTTTGCAATGACCAAGTTGATCAAGGGAACGACGCGCCGGGGCGCGCTCAAGACATTGGCGGGGGCCGCGGCAGGCGCGATGGCGCTGCCGCTCTGGGCGCGCTATGCTCAGGCGTCCAGCTCAGAACCTATCAAGATCGGTTTTCAGCAGCACAGCACCGGGATTGGGGCCGCCTACGGGCGCTGGTATGGGCGCACGACCGAGGCTGCTGCGAAACTGATCAATGAAAATGGTGGCATCAATGGACGGATGATAGAGATCATTGCCGAAGATGACGGCACCGATCCCAAGCGTGGGGCTGAAGTGGTTGAGAAATTCGCCAATCAGCACAATTGCGATGTTGGGTTTGGCACGCTCTTCAGCCATGTGGTTATTGGCTCCTCTCCGCGCGCCGGAGAGCTGAAACTGCCGTATTTCGTGGTCTCAGAGGGCCATCATGTCGCGTCCGGAATGCTCAACCGCTACACGCTGCAGCCCGGCATCACGGATGTGAAAAGCCAGGTACAGGCGATGGCGCCCTATGTGTCGGAAAATCTTGGCAAGAAGGTCACAATGATCTTCCCCGATTTTGCATTTGGCCATGATCACCGCGACTTCTTCTCGGCGGCGATTGAAGCACAGGGCGGTGAGGTTCTGGAAAAGATTGCTATTCCGCCGACTGAGACCTCTTTTACCAAGTATTTCCCGCAGATCCCGCGTGAGACCGAGGTTCTCTACCACGTGATGGTGGGCCCGGCTGTTCTGACCTTTGTGAAAGAATTGGGCGAGTTCTTTGGCCCCTCCAGCCCAGCGATCTTTGGCTTCATCGACAGCCTGGAAGCAGTGGATATCGCCAGCCCGGGCCTGGAGTTCCTGGAAGGCACGTATTTCTGGGAAGGCAACCCGCGCTATGCCCAAGCCGATCAGACCGAGCATGACAAATTCTTCCGAGCGGCTGTGGGTGTCGATGACAACGGAGCTTCAGTGAGCGATCCGACGGATGTGTCAACCTATGCCCATATGTTTGGCTGTTGGGAGACCTTGCACGTGATCAAACATGGCATGGAGAATTCCGGATATCAGGGACCGGGCGACCGCGCCAAACTGATCGAGGCGGTGGAGGCTTTGTCCGAAATGCCAGAAGGACGCGCGCACCCCCAAGGAGCCAAGATATTCAACGGCAAGACGCATCAGGTGTTTGGCCATCAATACATCAGCCGCGTGGAAGAGGGGAAACTTGTTAGGGTGCACACGACGTCTATCGAAGATACGCTCTATCCTGATGAGGTGGATTACACCACGCAACCTCTTTGACCCCCCTAAAGCGTTTTTCTAACCGGTGCATCTGCATCGGCTTGGACGCGCGGAGTGACGCCTGGTGCTGATCTAGCGATGGAATTCGGACCTCACCTTTTGCTGGCCACGCTCGAAGGCGCGGTGACGGCCGCTGTGCTGGCGTTGACGGCAGTGGGCCTCAGCCTCGTGTTCGGTGTCATGCGCGTTGTGAACATCGCCCATGGTGAATTCTACATGCTGGGAGCGGTGATCGCCTGGTATGTGGCGCATATGATGGGCGGGCACCCGGCCCTGGGGTTCTTCGCAGCGCTGATTCTGGCCCCGCTCCTGGTGGGGGCGATAGCGGTTTTGGCGGATATCACCATCCTTAAGCGCCTCGATTATGATCCCGAGCGCACAATCGTGGCCACGATCGGTCTGCTCTACATTATCCAGCAACTCACCCTGATGACCTACGGCCCCGAGGCGCGCCCGGTGGAGGCGCCGTTCAACACCCGCATCGCACTGCCGTGGTTTGAATGGGGCGAAG
>JBCAZO010000216.1:0-5112 GCA_038532975.1 Pseudomonadota bacterium | reverse complement strand
TTCGATCTCGCAAGTCTCAGCGCTGCGCTTTTAAGCGCAACTTTGGTCTGGGCCGAGACAGATCCTGCCGCGGCTGCGCGGGAGGCTGCACTGCGCCTTGGTCGTGCTT
The DNA here is from genome assembly GCA_038532975.1 of Pseudomonadota bacterium. Lineage (GTDB taxonomy): Bacteria > Pseudomonadota > Alphaproteobacteria > Rhodobacterales > Rhodobacteraceae > Roseovarius. The sequence continues at coordinate 5,003 of JBCAZO010000216.1, read as the reverse complement.
CATCTATGTTGAACGACGCCGAAAATGCGCGCAATCGGGTCAAAGCACTGACAGAGACAATTCACGCCTATGAAGACGGACTGCAGGCGATGCGCGAGGGTTTGCGCAGGGCGAGTATTCGGGAAGAAACCCTGTCACGCGAATTGCAATCGCGAGATGCCGAGATCGGTCAGCTACTGGGTGTGCTTCAGAGTATTGGCCAAACGCGGGGTCCAGTGGTGCTATTGCACCCGTCCGGGCCTGTGGGCACAGCACGTTCCGGCATGATCCTCTCTGATGTTGCACCTGCTCTCGATTTGCGCGCGAAAGAGCTTCGCGAGCGCGTGGAGGAAGTCACGGTCCTGCGGCAGCTTCAGGAAAGCGCGGTCGAGACATTGCGCGAAGGGCTGCAAGGTGCCCAGACAGCACGATCTGAGCTGAGCAAAGCCGTCGCTGATCGTACCGATTTGCCGCGCCGTTTCGCCGAGGACCCGGTAAAGACAGCATTGCTACTGGCATCATCTGAAACGTTAGAAGGCTTTGCCAGCGGGCTTGCCGGGATCGCCGTGAATGAAGTTCCTGGGTCCTTGCCAACGATTTCTGACCGCAAAGGAGAGTTGGCGCTTCCTGTAGATGGGCGCGTTCTGCGCCGCGCGGGCGAACGTGACGCGGCGGGTATTTCGCGCCCTGGAATTGTCGTCGCAACCCGCCCCGGCGCGCTTGTCACGCTGCCTGCGCCCGCTACGTTGCGCTACAGAGGTCCCTTGCTCGACTATGGCAACGTGGTCATCCTTGAGCCGGAAGCCGGAATTCTGCTGGTGTTTGCGGGTCTCGATGTGGTCTATGGAGAAGCAGGCGAGGTTTTGCCCGGCGGCAGCCCTGTAGGTCTTATGGGTGGTGAGGATACAGATTCTGACGCTCTGTTGATCGAAAATGGCAAAGACGCGGGTGCCGAACGAAGTCAAACCCTCTATATTGAGATAAGAGAAGACAACACACCCGTCGACCCAGAGACGTGGTTCCTGACTGATGAAGGATAGTAACCCGATGAAGAAATTCTTATTGGCTGCGGCTGTCGGCACCCTCACCGGAGGCGTTGTGACAACTCAGGTGGCCGCACCGCTTCTGGCTCAGGAAGCTGCAAAAACGTCAAATGTCTATGAACAACTCGATCTTTTTGGCGATATTTTTGAGCGTATCCGCGCGCAGTATGTCGAGGAAGTGGAAGAAAGCGATCTGATCGAGGCGGCCATCAACGGCATGCTCACGTCGCTTGACCCTCATTCCAGTTACCTCAGCCCGGATGACGCGGCGGACATGCGCGTGCAAACGCGGGGTGAATTTGGCGGCCTTGGCATCGAGGTGACCCTGGAAGAGGGCTTTGTCAAAGTGGTCTCGCCCATTGATGGCACCCCTGCTGAAAGCGCCGGCATCGAGTCCGGAGACTTCATTACGCATGTAGACGGCGAAAGCGTTCTGGGGTTGAACCTGAACGAAGCGGTTGAACTGATGCGTGGCCCAGTGGGCAGCGAGATTGTCATCACCGTTGTGCGGGAGGGAGAAGCCGAACCATTTGACGTTTCAATCATCCGCGACACGATCAAGCTGACGGCGGTTCGCGCACGCACCGAACGGGACACCGTGGTTCTGCGGGTGACGACGTTCAACGACCAGACCTACAAGAATCTTGAAATTGGCCTGGCCGAACAGATCGAAGAAGCCGGTGGTGACGAGAGTGTCGCAGGCATTGTACTTGATCTGCGCAACAACCCTGGCGGTTTGCTGACACAAGCGATCAAAGTCTCGGATGCCTTCCTAGAAAAAGGCGAAATCGTCAGCACACGGGGCCGCAACCCAGAGGATGGCGAGCGGTTCAATGCCACGCCGGGTGATCTGGCCAACGGCAAACCGATTGTCGTGCTGATCAATGGCGGCTCCGCTAGTGCCTCTGAGATTGTAGCCGGAGCACTGCAAGATCATCGTCGTGCAGTGGTCGTCGGCACCAAGAGCTTTGGTAAAGGTTCAGTTCAGACCGTGATGCCTCTGCGTGGTGATGGTGCTATGCGACTGACCACAGCGCGTTACTACACGCCCTCAGGCCGGTCTATCCAAGCGCTGGGCGTCAGCCCGGATATCGTGGTTGAACAACCGCGCAGTCGCGAGAATGAGGACGAGGATGAAGATACAAACCGCCGCTCGCGTTCTGAGGCCGATCTGCGTGGCAGCCTCGGCAATGACAGCCTGAGCGAAGACGAAATTCGCCAGATCGAAGAGGAACGTGCCAAGGCCGAAGAGGTCGCCAAGCTTCGCGAAGAGGATTACCAACTGGCCTATGCCATTGATATTCTCAAAGGTCTCTCTGCACTCGGTCCAGAAGAGTAACGCATAGGCCTTGAAGAAAATTGTGGGCCGTAAGTTGGAAAACTTGCGGCCCCTTTTCTTTGGCTCAGTTGTCGCGTGCCCGCTGTGCAATTTCGCTGCCTGCTGCCATGGCGGATGACCACGCCCATTGGAAATTATATCCCCCAAGCCATCCTGTGACATCCACGGCCTCGCCTATCGCAAAAAGCCCCGGAACAGCTTTGACCTCCATCGTTTTCGACGACAAGGCATTGGTATCAATGCCACCTGCCGTGACCTCGGCCTTGGCATAACCTTCGGTGCCGGTGGGGTGAAACTGCAAATGTGTTAACCTGTTGGCTGCCGCCTCAAGGGTCGCATCTGGGACATTGGCCAGCTCAGTTGTGATCCCGAATACCTCGTGCAATGCATCTGCCAAACGTTTTGGCAGGTGTTCGGCCAGGGCGGCCTTAAGATGCGCGCGCGGCATCCGGCGTTTTGCCTCTTTCAAATGGGTCTGTGCGTCTTTGAGGATGTTGATCCAAATAGGCTGACCTTCTGACCAATAGGATGAAATCTGCAGGATCGCGGGGCCTGACAAACCTCGATGTGTGAACAGGGCCGCTTCTTCGAATGTCACCTTTTCAACCCCGGCCACGGATGGAACAGCAACCCCGGAGATGTCCTTGAACGCCTGATCTTCATCGCCCAGCGTGAACGGCACCAGTGCCGGGCGCGGTGTCACAACCGGCACGTCAAACTGCGCCGCGATATCATAGGCGACCCCTGTGGCACCCATCTTGGGAATGGACGGCCCGCCTGTGGCAATCACCAGATTGCGTGCGACCTCACCTGCCACGTGAAACGCCCCGTCGCGATGCGCGATCTCGCCAATCGAAGTGGACAACCGGATGTCTACCTGACCCTTGGCGCATTCATCCAGCAACATCGCCACCACCTGCCGTGCGGAGCCGTCACAGAAAAGCTGCCCAAGGGTCTTCTCGTGCCAGGCAATGCCATGTTTCTCGATTAGCGCCAGAAAATCCCATTGGGTGTACCGGCTCAGCGCGGATTTCGCAAAATGGGGGTTCTCAGACAGAAAACAGCTGGCCTCACATCCTGTGTTGGTGAAATTGCACCGTCCGCCCCCTGATATGAGAATTTTCTTACCCGCTTTCTCAGCATGATCGAGCAACAAAACCTTTGCTCCGGCCTGACCTGCCGTCGCCGCCGCCAAAAGCCCGGCACCGCCTGCCCCCAATATGATCGCATCCCATGTCATGTGATTTCTTCAAGCCGAAGCAGGCAAGATGTCAACGTGCCGAATTCTGCATGATGTGGGCCTCCAACGCGGCCAGACCTTCATCCAAACCGGTACGGCCAAACCCAAGCCGGAACCTGTCAGTTGGTGTAGGACCAAGCTCTGAGCTGTAAATCGTGCTGGGTAAAAGCAGAACGCCAGCCTCTTCCACCAGGGAACGCGCAAAATTTTCAACCCCGTCAGTGCCTTTGTATTTTGGAAAGGCCATACAAGAGCCATCTGGCCGCTGCCATTCAAAAAGCTCGGGATACCTGGCAAAGAAGGCATCCCATTTCGGCAGATTCTCATCCACGATGGCGCAATTGCGCGCCAAAATCTGATCCCGGTTTTTCAATGCAATGCGCGCCAGTTGCTCGCTTGGCCCGGAGTTGCAGATCGAAAGATAATGCTTGAGTCGTTCCATCCTGGAAAGCACGTCTTTGTCCTGACTGGCGATCCACCCGATCCGCAAACCCGGAAGCCCGTAAGATTTTGACATCACCCCAAGCGACAGACCGCGCTCATAAACATCCGCGATGAATGGAAGATGCTTAGCATCACCTGGTCCCAATCCGTTGAAAATCTCGTCATGCAGGATGTAGATCCCATGCTTGCGACACAGCGCAATCAAAGCTTCATAGCGCTCTAGCGGCAGGATCGTTCCCGTCGGGTTATGTGGAAAGTTGATCGTTACCAAACGCGTGTTGGGCCGGATAGCAGCCGCAATACGGTCAATGTCCAATGACCACCCATCCTCGGGATCAAGCGGCACACCCGTGGCCTCGCAAATCGCTATCGGCAGAGTTTCATGTGATTGGTAATTCGGCGTGATCACAATCGCATGGCTTTCCCGGTTCAGGATCACAGTATTGGCCGCGAAAATGCCCTCGCTTGCACCAGCAAAACATAGAATGTTGTGCGGAGATTGCGCGGCATATGTCCCGGCGATCTCACTACGCAACTCGGGCGCACCAAATGTCTCGGTATAGCCTAGCCACATGGTTTCAAACGCCTCACGATCTTCCGGACTTGCCATGGCCAGAAGCGCGTCGAGCGACATACTCTCGGCATCCGACGCGGTCATGTGATAGCGCGCCCTGAATTCCCATTTGGCAAAATGCGTTTCAAGCCGGAAATCAGGCAGCGTCGTCATGGCACTCTCGCTTTTGATTTAGTCGATGGCGCGAATAAGCTTGCGCTCCAGCACCCGCAGCACAGTTCGCAGATCAGACCCGCGCTTGAGGATCTGCCCATCCATGCCGATGACAGCGTACTGCCCCTGCCGCCCGCGCAGCTTGGGGCGTTTTTCAATCCGGTACAAAGGATGCTCAGCCGTGCGCCGAAACACCGAGAACACCGCCACCTCCCGCAGACAGGAAATGCC
>JBCAZO010000215.1:0-5211 GCA_038532975.1 Pseudomonadota bacterium | reverse complement strand
ATATTGACTGGCTAAACACCTTTTCGGGCACAGCACTTGGCGTGCTGGCTGTGGCCTCTGGCATTTATACCTACCTTGGTGTGTCCTCTTTGCTGGATGATACTGGCGCACTTTCGACTTTTGCCGCATTGGCCTATTCCGTGGCGGTCTCTGTCGGTATCTTTGTTTTCTGGTCGTATCTCTTGCGGCTCTATCCAGCGGTCACAACGGCTCGGGCGCGGGTCGCTTTGCTGGGCGCTATGGGCCTGGGGTCAGTGGCCATCATCGCTATGTCGAGCTGGCTCAATGCGGCGGCGCTGGCCGGGTCTGCCGCTGTTGAGCAGCATTTGGCAAAAACCGTCCAGGATTATCAGCAAAGCCTGGAACGCGCGCATGAGATTGCCCTGACAGGACAAGCGCTGGAGCGTGACGTGGCGAGAGTGCAGCAATCCTTTGAAGACCTCAGCGAACAGGAGGCCACTGGCAATCTATCGGGCCTTGCCGGACGGGGTGCGGTGTTTCGGGTGCTGCGCCAGAAATCTGCAGAACTGAGCGCGCTTGAGACACAGATTGCGCAGCAGACGCCGCTGGTCGAGACCGCCTTTGCCGAAGGCAACGCGATCCTGAGCCGGATGCGCACGCTGACAGTGGAACCCGGCCCGGTCGAAGCACGCTCGGTCGAGTTTTCCGAGGCCGCCGTGCGCCTGCAAGGGTTGATCACCCAGATGCGGCAGCTGACGGTCGCGCCTCTGGTGGAACGCGCAGCGCAGGATTTGGCCGCCTCGGTTGTCCTGCCAGAACTGGACAGCCGCACCGCCGAAGGACGCAGCGATCAAGCCGCAACCATCACCTCGGTTCTAGAGGTTCTGGGCCAGCGCGCCGCCACGCTCGAAACTGCCGCCAAAGCCGTAGCGGCCCTGGAACCCGCACCTGAGGTGGTTTACACGCCCATTTCATCGGCTGATGCCGTGATCCTTTATGCCCGCAACTTTGTCCCTTCCTGGGCCGGGGCGATAGCCATCGACTTGCTCCCTGCGGTTCTGGTATTGATCCTGGCCATCACCCAGAGTGTAATCCGGTATCTGCGGGATGGCACCGATATTGAAGACACAATGACCGTGGCCGAACTGCGCGCGGCCCTCGCTGTTTCGCGCGAGATTGAAGACACCCCAGATGTGAAGACCGCTTCGAACCCGGAAAAACCGAAGGATGGCAAAGTCAGCCCGATCACAGGCACCAAACCATGAGCAAGGAACCCAAACTCAAAGGCCCGTTGGTCGCGCGCGTTTTGACTGCTGTGCTGGTGTTTCAGCTCGCCATCGGGGCCTTTCTGGTGCTGGGCGACGTGCAGCAGGCACGCCTTGCCCTGCCGGGGTTTGGCCCGGATGCCCCGCGCCTGACCGAGCCTGTGCGCCCCGGAGACCAGAGGCGCGTGTTCACGCCTGATCGTGACCGCCCTGCAACCCGGCCTGCACGCGATCCCGGCAACCTGCCGGACCGGCTTGTCTTGACGAAGGTTGAGCAGGCAATCTATCGGCTTGAAGGAGACATCACCGAAGGCGATGCAGACCGGGTGATCAAGCTGTTGCAGGACGCCAGCCCGGCCCCGGAGTGGCTGGTCCTCCAATCACCCGGCGGCGTGGTCAGCGATGCTATACAGATTGGCCGCTTCATCCGCGAAACGGGGATTAACACGCGCATGCTGGCCGGGGAGTATTGCTATTCGGCCTGTCCCTATATCCTGATGGGCGGGGTTGAGCGCGACGTCGACGCCGCCGCGCATGTGGGGGTGCATCAGCATTATTTTGGGGAAAGCACGATCCTGCCAGCTTCATTCGCGGTGGAAGACATTCAAGCCGGTCAGGGCGAGGTGATGCTATATTTGGATGAGATGGGGATTGACCCGCTCATCATGGTCCCCGCGCTGACCACACCGCCCGACGAGATTTACGTGCTGTTGCCGGAGGAGTTGCGGGAGTTTGGGGTTATCACAGAGTGATAGGCGCAATGTGGCGGAAAGTTTGCTTTGTGGATTTTGCTACCATCAAACTAAAGCCGTGCCAGCGCCGGACCGGGGGACGGCGCGACCTTCATGTGAGAGGCGCACTTTATTCTTGCCAAACCATCATGACGAATATTCAAAGTGCCTTGCGTCAACAAAGCGCCGGCCCATAGGGCCGGTCCGGCGCTGGCACGGCGGGGCTACGCCCCTCGATTCCGTGCCTTTGGTGCGATGAACTAACGGCAGCACTGAGTTCAATGCAGCGATTGGCTGCTAGGCGGACAAGGCGAAGATTTGTCCAACAGAAAGTTCTAGACATCACCTTCTAACAGAAAAATTTTTATCGTTCGGCCTTCGTCTTGTTCGACGATGCGCACAGAACTGCAGTTTTTGTTCACGTAAGCTTGTCCGTCCAAGGTCAAAATCTCAACACGGGAAACTTTGTTATCTGCGTTGAATGTATAGTCGGCTGGGTTGGCCAGTCGCGATGTCGCAAGGCTAGAGGCCATATTTTTTGTGTCCAGAAAGATTCTAAAATTTGCACGTTCAAGCTCTGTTCCGTATGTCGCAGCACCCAAAAACCAATTCGCCCAATCGTCTTTCGACGAACCGAAGCTTTCGGAAGTTCGACTTTCTAGCTCGAAGAAAATTTCCGGCGCGGCAATTGGCTCCAACTCGGGAAGAACACCTACCTCTCCCCCATCCATCAACTCCAGCATAAGGAAATATGTCGATACGCCGCTCAAGTCTCTCATCACTTCACCTTACTGAAATTGATAAATTAGACTTGGCAGCAATAGGACAAACTTCAAGGTAGGCTTCGGACTCGAAGCACACTTCAGACCTTAAATTGGAGTTTCTAGCCTCAGTGCTTTCGCACACCACCCCCTTGCCCCGCTGTCCTACACAACTTACTTACATCGGGTGACGGGTTCTGCCCTTCTCGTGACAGGTTGCATTCCGGTGGCCTTAAGCAATTCCGAGGGAGCTGGCTCTGTCCGGGCCGTGGTCCGGTTACCTGGCGCCCACCTGTATATACAGGTCCTCGGGAATGAGAGAACCAAACGGTTTGTGCGGTCCCGTCACACCAAACCGCTTCGCCCGGCGGCAAACCCTTAGATACTTGGTTTTACTTTTTCTGCCAGAACGGCGCACGGCCTTCGGTGGCCCGGATAGGAACGGTTTTGTACTCACGCCGCATGTTGGCATGCTGACCCAGGCCGCCGCGCGGCTCATCGTCATCATCATCCTTCTGACGCATCACGGCGATGCCGAACTGTACACCGGCAAAGATAATGCCGTTCGAGAACCACAGAAGGAATACGGCCAGAAGCCCCTTGTCCGAATGCGTCACCAGGTGCCACAGATTCGCAACGTTGAACCAAAGCAGCATAGCCACGAATGCCGCAGCAATTGCGAAGCCGATGAGAACATTAACGATATAGAGGCGTATAAGTTTCGGCATGATGTGCCTTCCTAGTAGCTATCCTAAACTTAGCATATTGGACGTTCATCACAAGGGTAAGAGCCTATGAAACATGGAACACGCGCCTCTTTGGTCGCGGTTTCAGGTTTTGAGGGCGTACATCCCTCTGGCCATCTGATGATGCCTGCGGTATCTGGCAGGCCTGCAAAGTGCAGGGGGATGAGATGTCGGAGATCCAAGCCTATGAAACGCCCGGTCCGATTGAGGCCGAGCTGCGTGCGGCAATCTCTTCAACCGAAGAGATTATCGCCGAGGCACGCGCGGGTCGGATGTTTATTCTGGTCGATCATGAGGATCGCGAGAATGAAGGGGATCTGGTGATTCCAGCCGAATTCGCCACGCCAGACGTGATCAATTTCATGGCCACCCATGGCCGGGGGCTTGTCTGTCTTCCGATGACAGCTGATCGCATTGACCGGCTTGGCCTGCCGATGATGGTAATGAACAACTCCTCCCGTCATGAAACTGCCTTTACGGTTAGCATTGAGGCCCGCGAAGGTGTCAGCACGGGCATCTCTGCCGCAGACCGGGCGTTAACCGTTGCGACGGCTATCAATGAGCAAAACACACAGGCGCATATTGCCACGCCTGGCCATGTCTTTCCGCTACGCGCTAAGAATGGCGGCGTGCTGGTTCGGGCCGGTCATACCGAGGCCGCCGTAGACATTTCTCGTCTGGCAGGATTGAATCCCTCTGGTGTGATCTGTGAGATTATGAAGGAAGACGGGTCGATGGCGCGGCTTCCTGATCTGGTGGAATTTGCCAAAACGCACGGGATGAAGATTGGCACGATTTCTGATCTCATCGCCTACCGGCACAAGCATGACAACCTGGTACACGAAGTGCGCCGCGAGACTGTGCACTCCTCCCATGGCGGCGACTGGGACATGCGCATCTTTGCGGATCAGATCACCAGCACTGAGCATGTTGTGCTCTCCAAGGGCGACATCACCGATGGGAAACCCGTTTTGGCCCGCACGCATGCGCTGAATGCGCTGGAGGATGTGCTGGGTATCGGGCTTGCCGCTGGCTCTGGTCGCCCCACGGGCAAATTGCCCCGTGCGATGGAGATTATTGCCCAAGAAGGTCGCGGCGCGGTTTTTCTCTTTCGGCAGCCACGCCCACGGCTGGCCAGCGAGATGGAAGAGGATGACGGCCCGCGCACGATCAAGCAGACCGGACTCGGGGCGCAGATCATGTCGACCATGGGCATCCATGAACTGATCCTTGTAACCGACAGTCCGCAAACGCGGTATCTGGGCCTTGATGCCTACGGGATTACTATTGTTGGCACCCGCGCCTTGAGTGAAGGATAAGGTCATGGCTGAAAAAGAATATACCCTGCCCCGCGCCACGTTTGACAAGCCGGTGAAACTTCTGGTCGTGGTGGCGCCGTTTTATCGTGACATTGCAGACATGCTCATCGCAGGGGCGACCTCAGAGATTGAGGCCACTGGCGGCACCCATGACCTGATCGAAGTGCCCGGTGCTTTGGAAGTGCCCACGGCCATAGGAATTGCCGAGCGGCTCAGTAACTTTGACGGCTATGTTGCCTTGGGCTGCGTCATTCGCGGGGCCACAACCCACTATGAAACCGTGTGCAATGACAGCAGCCGGGGCATCACCTTGTTAGGTCTGCAAGGCTTGTGTGTCGGCAATGGCATTCTGACCGTGGAGAACCGCGATCAGGCCCTGGAACGCGCCGATCCCACTCGGATGAACAAAGGTGCGGGTGCGGCGGCGG
>JBCAZO010000214.1:0-5220 GCA_038532975.1 Pseudomonadota bacterium | reverse complement strand
CCGCCAGCGACCAATGTGTCAAGGGCTGATCCCGGGCATCAGAGATCGTCAGGGTCGCATCGCCAACCGAAACCACCACATCCAATCGCTGGGCATCGGGTGCGGCACGCCAAAGACCTGCTGCCTCAAGCCGCTGGTATTCGTGAAGTGCCGTCATAGTCGTGCGGGCCTGCTCTGCCTCGTTGGGCAAACAGTAGCACGCCCATTCCAAGTCGGGCAATCATTCCTGTGCGAAACGCTTTACTTAAACGCCTTGCGCAACTCGAATTTCTGGATTTTGCCGGTCGATGTCTTGGGCAGCTCTTGGAAAACCACCTTCTTGGGACTCTTGAAACCTGCCAGCTTCTCGCGCGCAAAGCCGATCAACTCTTCCTCGGTGGTCTCAACGCCATCCTTCAGCTCAACAAAAGCACAGGGCACTTCACCCCATTTCTCATCCGGCATGGCCACCACCGCGCAGAGCAGCACAGCAGGGTGTTTCATCAACGCACCTTCCACTTCGATCGAGCTGATGTTTTCTCCGCCAGAGATAATAATGTCCTTGGCACGGTCGGCGATCTTGAGATAGCCATCCTCGTGCTGATAGGCGAGGTCGCCCGAGTGGAAGTATCCACCTTCAAAAGCCTCGGCGGTGGCTTCGGGGTTTTTGAGATACCCTTTCATCACCGAATTGCCGCGGATCATGATTTCACCTTGGGTTTCGCCGTCCATCGGCACCTGCATCATAGTTTCGGCATCCATGGCGGTGATGTCTTCCATAAACGGCATCAAAATCCCGGTGCGCGCTTTGATGGCGTAACGCTCTTCCTCGGGTTGGTCGTTCCACCTGTCATGCCACATGCATTCCGTGACATGGCCATATGTCTCGGTCAGGCCGTAGACCTGCGTGACATCAAAACCCAAAGGTTCAATCGCGCGCAGCGTGGCCGCTGGTGGTGGGGCACCGGCGGTAAAGACGCTGACGGTGTGGTCAAAGTCCCGGCGCTCTTCATCCTTGGCATTGACGATCATGTTCAAAACAATGGGGGCCGCGCCAAAATGCGTCACACCTTCATCGGCGATGGCATTGTAAATCGCCTTTGCCGTGATATCGCGGCAGCAGACCAGAGTGCCGCCCACCATGGGTAGCGCCCAGGTGTGGTTCCAGTTGTTGCAATGGAACAAAGGCACGATGGTCAGGTAGCGGGTATGCCGGGGCAGGGGCCATGTGATCGCCGTGCCCAGCGTAAGTAGGTACGCACCACGGTGGTGATAGACGACACCTTTGGGTCGCCCGGTCGTGCCGGATGTATAATTGAGCGCAAGGCTCTCCCATTCATCTTCGGGCATCATCCATTTGAAATCTGGATCACCCCCCGCGATGAAATCCTCGTATTCGGTGTAGTCTCCGATGGAATGCACACCGGCCTGATCATCCGCCACTTCGATGATCGTGGGCGCAGGCCCCTCCATCATCTCAATGGCCTTTGCCGCGACTGGGATGAACTGTGGATCCACAAGAACCACCTTCGCTTCACCATGGTCAAAGATATAAGCAATCGTTTCGGCCTCAAGCCGGGTGTTGATGGTATTGAGCACCGCACCACAGGCGGGCACACCAAAATGCGCCTCTGCATGGGCTGGAATATTGGGCAAGAGCGTGGCCACGACGTCGCCGGGTTCGATACCCATCTTGATAAGCGCCGAGGCCAGTCGCGTGGCGCGCTCATAATATTCAGCATAGGTTTTGCGGAACCTGCCATAGACTACCGCGTCGGTGTCGGGGAACACATGGGCGGCACGTCTCAGATGCGAGAGCGGCGTCATCGGTACGAAATTGGCGGCGTTTTTGCCAAGCCCTGTTTCGTCCTTCATCCAACCCATGGCATGTCTCCTTTGTTGAGCGGTAAGTGGCCTTCAAACGCGGGGGATATTGCGCAATTCGCGCCCGAAAGCAAAGCGCTTTTCTGGGTTTAGGTGACTTTCCAAAATCAAGCTCGTTCCGTAACGTTGAGAAATGATAATTTCGCCCGGCCGCCGCTACATCTTTGTGCATATTCCCAAGACGGGCGGCACATCTCTGGCGCACGCGCTAGAGGCGCGGGCCAAGAAGGATGACATCCTTATCGGCGACACCGAAAAAGCGCGGCGCAGACGACGCAGAGTGAAGCGTCTGCAAGCGGGGGGTCGGCTTTGGAAACATTCAACCTTAGCGGATATCGCAGGGGTGGTGTCTGAAGAAGAGATCGCGGACTGGTTCTGTTTCACACTGGTGCGCAATCCCTGGGACCGGATGGTAAGCTACTACCACTGGCTGCAAAACCAGAGCTTTGATCACCCCGCAGTGGGGCTGGCAAAGTCCTTGAGTTTTTCAGAGTTCCTGCGCGAGCCACACATCTTGGATGCCTTCGCCAGCAATCATGCAGCAACCTACATGACCACATCCCGAGGCGAGCACCGCGCCGATCTTTACATTCGGCTGGAGCATTTTGAGCAAGATGTCGAACCACTTTGGTCGCATTTGGGGTTCCGTCTTGAGATGCCTCATCTCAATCGATCTAACCGTAAATCGGACTATCGCAACCTCTATTCAGGGGCGGATGCCGAACAGCTCGCAGCCTTGTGTTCTAAGGACATAGAGCAGTTTGGCTACACCTTCTAACCGCCTTTGTTTCTGAATTGAGCAGAATCATACGCAAATGAACCGGACTGTTCACATGCCGAAACAATGCCACAATTCGAACACCTTTCCGGCAAAAGCCTGACCTTCGAATCATGCCTTTTGGACATATCTGTTTTGTCGGATCACCGGCATTCATTGGGGAAACGGGATGTTCAATCAAAAGGTTGGCGCATTAAAAAAGAAGTCTGTGGTTGGATCAAATCTTCCTCAGCCTATCGAACACCAGGAGACTCAGCTTGCGGGTCTTTTGTCTGGTACACGCGTGGCCACACCCGTGGGCTGGAGCCCGGTGCAAACCATCGGTGTTGGCGACGAGGTCTTAACCTTTGATTGTGGCCTGCAGGAAGTGACCAAGGTTGATCTCATTCGGCTTTGGGATGGCAAGGGCACGTGCCCGCGTCGCTTCTGGCCTCTGGAAATTCCTGCCAAAGCGCTTGGCAACCGCGCGACAACGCATGTCTTGCCGGGTCAAAACCTGATGATAGAAAGCGATGCGGCCGAAACACTTTTTGGCGATCCATTCACACTCATTCCCGCAGGCGCAGCCGAAGGCATCCGAGGCGTCAAACGTACGCCGCCAGAGCATGCATATTTCGTTGTGCTTTTGCATTTCACCCAAGAACAGGTGGTCTATTCGCAAAGTGGCGCTTTGCTGTTCTGCCCTGCATATGACGACACGCCGCCAGAGGTAGCAGCCACCAAAACCACATCCTATTCCGCCCTGCCGATGCATGAAGCGCGCTATCTCGCCGAGCATCTGGGCGACCCAGACACCGCAGCTTGCACGTACCACCCCCAGGGATTTGGGGCTGCGGCTGTTCCGGCCTAACCGATCTTCCCCAGGATCGGCGGAACATTTAACCCGCGCGGTGAGTAGAGCACCGCGCGGGTTTTTCTTTGTCTAGGCGTGTCGCTTACGCGGCTTCGGCTTGTGTGCCGAACCGGTCGTAAAAGCTCTGACCTTTTTCCGCCATTTCACGCAAAAGCTTGGGCGTCTCAAAGCGCGCGCCATGCTCTTTGGTCAGTGCATCACACCGCTCTGCGGCATAGGGCGCGCCGATGATATCGAGCCAGGCGAACGGCCCACCGGACCAAGGCGCAAAGCCCCAGGCCAGGATCGCACCCACATCACCCTCGCGGATGTCTTCCAGCACGCCTTCTTCCAGAGCGCGCACAGCTTCGAGGACCTGCGCGAACATCAGGCGGTGCTGCACTTCTGTCAGATCAGGCTGTTTCTCGGCGCGCGGGTATTGCTCGGCCAAGCCTTCCCAATACCCCAGGCGCTTGCCTTTCTCGTCATAGTCGAAGAACCCCGCGCTGGTCTTGCGGCCCAACCGCCCTTGCTCTTCCATCCAGAAGATCACGTCATCCACAGCTCCATCAGGATAGTCATCCCCCATCGCCGCCTTGGTGGCGCGGGCAATTTTGGCGCCGAGATCAATGGATGTCTCATCCACCAACTGCAGCGGTCCAACCGGAAAGCCCAACTGACGCGCGGCATTGTCGATAAGGGCAGGGGCCACGCCCTCTGCGACCATACGAATGCCTTCGTTGATGTAAGGGATGATGCAACGGTTGCAGTAGAAGAACCGCGCGTCATTGACCACAATCGGGGTTTTCTTGATCTGGCGCACATAGTCCAACGCTTTGGCGACAGCACGTTCACCGGTTTTCTGACCTTTGATGATCTCCACCAGGAACATCTTTTCCACCGGCGAGAAGAAGTGAATGCCGATGAAGTTTTCCGGATTGCTTGACGCCTTGGCCAGATCCGTGATTGGCAGGGTCGAGGTGTTGGTGGCAAAGATGCAGTCATCGCCGACAACATCCAGCACGTTCTTGGTCACTTCAGCTTTCACGCCCGGATCCTCGAACACCGCCTCGATGATCAGGTCCGCTCCCTTGAGCGCGGCATAATCCGTCGTCGCGGTGATCCGGTCCAGCAGGGCCGCCTTTTTCTCTTCGGTGGCCTTACCGCGCTTGATGCCCTTATCCATATATGCCTCGGAATAGGCTTTGCCCTTGTCCGCGGCCTCTTGTTTCTGGTCGATGAGGACAACTTCCATCCCGGCCTGCGCCGAAACAAGCGCGATACCCGCACCCATCATGCCCGCACCCATGACGCCGACCTTTTTGACGGTCTGATCGGCCACGTCGGGGCGGTTGGCACCCTTTTCCAGTGCTTCTTTGTTGATGAAGAGGCTGCGGATCATGGCGCTTGAGGACGGGTTCATCAGCACATTGGTGAACCAGCGTGCCTCGATCTTGAGTGCGGTGTCAAACGGCACCAGCGCGCCTTCGTAAACCGCCGAAAGAAGCGCTTTGGCCGCCGGGAACGCCCCTTGCGTCTTGCCATTGACCATGGCCGAGGCCCCAACGAAGTTCATGAATCCCGCCGGATGATACGGCGCGCCGCCTGGCATCTTGTAACCTTTCTCGTCCCATGGCTTCACGATGCTCGGCTCGCTCAGCACCCATTCACGCGCCTTTTCAATCAGCTCATCAGCCGGCACAACCTCATCCACCACACCGGCGGATTTGGCCTTTTGCGGATTGTT
>JBCAZO010000213.1:0-5225 GCA_038532975.1 Pseudomonadota bacterium | reverse complement strand
CGGGTCTGTTCTGACCTTCGTACAGCACGAGGTCGGTATTGCGGACAGCCTTAGCCTTGAGTGCGTCCAACGGCGCCCCTGCACGAGCTTGCGTGATCATCGCGGCACTCAGGTCCTGGATCAAGGAAATCGCTGCCATGGTGTCAAAACCTCTGGGCAGATTTCCCTGTTCCATTTGCTCCGAGAAATAAGCTGTCATACGCGCGAGGTTCTCTTTCGGTACACTTTCGAGCACTGTCGCGACCTTGGGCAGACGGTCCATCAATGGCATCGCAATCGACAGGATCAGGCAGCCCTTGGGGCGGTCTGGCGCGGCCACGTTCTGCGCAAGGTTAGTAAAATAATCCCCGATCCCGTCGGCAGGGGAAGCGGCATTGCTCAACGCATCAAACGAGGCTTTGGATCGCGTCTGTCGATACCGATTAATTGCCGCTACGAAGAGGTCCTCCTTTGGGCCGAAGGCGTTGTAAAGGCTGGGTTTTGTGAGGCCTGTTCGCTTGGACAAGGTCTCCGTGTCCGAGGCGTCGTAGCCCAGCTCCCAGAACACGTCGATGACCTTGTCCAGCACCTCGTCTTCATCAAAGGTTCTGGGCCTGCCGCGGCCTCGACTTTCGCTTTTTTCTACCATTCCGTATAAAAATCCTTGACTTCTTTCCCGCAAGCCAATTTCTCTACCGCTCAGTATAATAATGGCGTCGACGCGTCAAACGTGACGTGACGCTAAGCATCGAAAGGGAGCATCCACATGTCGAAACTCGCAAATTACACCATCTCGCTGTCGGCGGCGCTGATGATCGGAACAAGCGCGCTCGCGGGAACGGAGATGGATATTAAGTTCGCCGGGGCGCTGGAGTTTGCCGACGATGGCACGCTTTTCGTTGGTGATAACTACAACGGGGCGATTTATGCGTTCGAAGTCCCGGCGGAGGCTGGCCCAGAGCAGATTGCCGCCAGCTCTATCGCTAATATTGATCGCAAGATCGCAGAGCTTTTGGGCGTTGGTGCAAGTGCGCTTGAGCTCAACGACATGGCGACGCATCCGGTCAGCCAGGACATCTTTATCTCAGTCACGCGCATCGGCAACTTTGCCTCACAGCCAGCGATAATCCGCGTCACACAGGATCAAGAGATCAGCCTGGTTGACCTGTCGGCCCTGTCGTTTCAGAAGCAGGAATTGATGGAATTCCCTGAGGGAGAGACCACCTTCAAACCGCGCGGTTCAGGCAACTCCGTCCCTCTCCCGCGAGACCTTGCGAAGGGTGAGATTGCGCTGCGCACCCTCGCGATTATGGACATGGAATTCTATGAGGGCGAGTTGTTCGTCGCCGGGGTCGCCCATGACAACTTCCTGTCGTCGCTGCGTCGGATACAGTATCCGTTCGACGGCGCGCAGGGCATCACCAACGTGGAGATGTATCACATCACCCACGACCAGTATGAAAGCCGCGCCCCAATCCGAGCCATGTCGGTGCAAGAGATTGACGGCAAACCACAGCTCGTGGCTGCCTATACCTGCAGCCCGATCGTGCTTGTCCCGCTGGAAGATATCCAGGATGGCGCCAAAATCGCGGCTAATACGATCATGGACTACGGCAACGGTCAGCCGCTGGACATGATCCCGTTCCAAATGCAGGGCCAGACCATGCTGTTCGTGACGAATGACAGTCGGTCGCCGCAGGTCATCCCGGTGGCTGGGCTGCAAGGCGCAAAAGTCGTGGATCACAATGACTTTGAGCGTGGCGGCAAACTCGATCTGCATCCGGTCATGCCCTATGGCCCGGTGGGAGAAGCTGTTATGTTCGACGGTATGTCGATGCATATGACTCTGGTTGGCGAAGGCATGTTGGCCTCTATAACCCGTGACCTCTATACGGGCGCGCTGAACCTCGACACCAACCCGGTGTTCTTCCCCAACCGCATCCACAACATGCGCGCAGAGTTCGATTTTCCCCAGTACGACTTCGCGGCGTCGCGGGCCCGGTTGGAGTAATCTCGGTGAGACGGACAAAAAACAGGATCGCCAGCTATCTGGCGGTCCTAATTGCGGCGGCGATCATGACTTCAGGTGCAAAGGCAGAAAGCGTGGTGCTGCCACAAAGCGCATCCGACCCCATCGTTCTGCCCTTGAATGACGGCACGTCCGCAGCTTCGGACCCATCGGATCAACTTCAAGTTTTCGTTGGCTCCGCTGACGCCTGCTGCGACGGTCGCACACCGATTGCGGGCCGCTATGCGGAAGTGGACAACGCAATCGCATTTACACCCGCTTTTGGATTTGATCCGGGGCAGGACTATGTTGCCCGTGCTCAAACGCATCGCGGCGATCTGCAACTTGTCCCGTTTCGCATCCTGTCTGAGACGGTGCCGACAGAAGCAAGGGTCACCGAGATATTTCCAAGCGGTGATACGCTTCCGGAAAATGTGCTGCGGTTCTACATCCACTTCTCAGCTCCGATGAAGCCGCATGTGGCGTTCGAATACATCAAGCTGCGCGATGCCTCCGGTGCCGTTGATCACGCAGCATTCATGCGCTTCAAGCAAGAGCTTTGGAACGCAGACCGGACACGCCTGACCGTTCTGATCGACCCCGGTCGGATCAAACGGAACGTGGCGACCAACGTCGAGCTTGGTCCGGCCTTGCTGGAAGGGCAGGATTACATTCTGTCAATCGAGGGCGGTTGGCCGTCCGCCGATGGCACCTCGCGCCTGCCGGGTTTTTCCAAGCGCTTCACCGTCGGCGCGCCCCTACGCGTCCGTCCTGATGTGGAGAACTGGGAGGTGACATCACCCTGCGCAGGTACAAAGGGGTCGCTCTACATCATGTTCGATCGCCCTTTCGACCGGCATTTACTGTCACAAGAGGTACGGGTCACCAATGAAAGCGGAAGAGATATTGATGGGGCATTCATCGTTGGCGGCGGACAACAGTCCTTGATCTTTACACCAAGCGAACCGTGGTCAGGCGATGAGATTCAGATTGTTGTCAGCCCAGAACTGGAGGACGTGGCCGCAAACAATTTCCGCGATCTTCTTGATCATCTTGGCAGTGACAGCACACACGTTTCCTCGACCGTGCTTCGGATTTCTGTGAAGAACTGCGGCGACTAGCAAGACGTTTCCAAACTCACGGGTTGGTGTGCCTTTCCAAAGGTGGACCTGTCAGTGATAGCACCAGGAGGCTGCTCCAATCCGTGCATTGCCAGTTCGCCGGTTGCTCTATTTCGTTCTTGCGGCGAAAGTCCGGAAAGTGGGCTGTGAGAGCAGCAATTCAACGGTCGGGCGAACGGCAGGAATGGGCCGTCCTCATCTGCGTGAGACTAGCATGGCAGCAAACTTTTGCGCTTGCTCCCAGGTTTTTTGCGAGCCAAACCTCCCAATGCCTCATTCGTTATGAGTATTGCCAAAAAACTCATTCGTTTTTTGGGTAAGAGCAGCACGATCCCGAAGAAATCGTTCTCGACTGATATAGGATCAGAGTAACGATTCGCGTTGTTAGTCATGGTTGATTTTCGCTACTTGCCGAACTCCGCTTATTTAAAGGCCGCAGTATCAATGCCAAGCGATTTAATCTTCGAGTAAATGGTCGTTGGCGCCACGCCGAGCATGCTGGCTGCGCCTTGTGCGCCTGACACCTTCCCTTTTGATCGAGTTAACGCATTCTCTAGGTTTTCCTTTTCCAAGCCGCGCAACTCTTCGGCGGTCAATACAACGTCTGGTCCTTGGCGGGCTTGAGCAGAGACCTGGAAATCAAACTCCAGCCGCCCGCCTTGGGCAAGGATGACAGCGCGTTCGATGACGTTTTCCAGCTCACGGATATTCCCGGGCCATGAGTATTGTTCCAGCGATTTGATGTGAGAGCCGGTCAGCCGGGCTTGTGGCAACCGTAGGCGCCGCGTCATCCGATCGATGAAGTGCTTCGCGAGATACGGAATGTCTTCTGGTCGATCATTGAGAGGGGCGCAGCGGATCGAGAACAAGTTCAGTGTGAAATACAGGTCTTGCCGAAACCGCCCAACCCGCACCTCAGCCGAGATATCGCGCGAGGTGGTGGCGACCACCGTCAGATTGACTGGGATTGGGCCGATATCTCCAGGCCTCTGGAAAAGACCGCTTTGGAGGACATCGTGCAGTTTGGCCTGAATAGTTTTGGGCAGGTCTGCAACCTCGTCCAAATGGAGCGTGCCGTTGTTGGCCATCAATAGTTTGCCCGTCTGATCCCGGGTTGCGCCAGGAAATGCGCCCCGCTTATGCCCGAAGAGTTCTGTCTCAAGCGCCTGTATGTTGGTTTCGCTGCAATTGATGCGCACTAAGGGACGGTGCTGCCGAGCGCTTGCTTCGTGAATGGCCGAGACGGTCAGGCTTTTGCCCGTACCGGGTGGCCCCGAGATGAGGACATGCGCATTGTTCTTCGCCGCCAGATCGATCTGCGCGTTGAGGGACTTAATTGCGTCCGAGACACCCACAACGCCCGCGTGCGGCCGCGCTGAGCGTACTTCTGTCAGAAGATAGTCGTTCTCTTGCTCGAGTCTGACTTTCAGGTCTTCCACCTGCGCCAGCGCCTCACGCAGTTTGCGTTCGTTTTCGCGCCGTTCGGTGACGTCGCGAAAGATGACGACGGCCCCGGCCAGCACTTTGTGATCATAGATCGGTGTCGAGACGTATTCGACCATGATCGGCTTGCCATCTTTGCGCCAGAACACATCATCATCCACACGCATTGTCTCGTCTTTGCGGAAGGACGCATAGATTGGGCACTTGTGGGCTGGGAAGTGTTCACCGTTCAGGTGCTTGTGGTGAATTATCGGATGCAACTCACGGCCAATCAGATCGTCGGCAGACCAACCCAGCATTTCCTGCGCTGCGCGGTTGACGAAGGTTGCCTTACCTTCAGCGTTGATCCCGTAGATGCCCTCACCCGCCGCCTCAAGAATCAGGTGGTTCTGCGCCTCGACCTCGCGAAAGAAACCGTAGATGTTTTGCCACTGCATCAACCCGCCTTTGTGATGCGCGTCTTGCTCCATCTGTTGGTTGCGTCGCTCAAGCTCGTCGAGGTCGAGGAAGCTAAGCAGCACTTTTTGATCGGGCAGTTGCACCCCAAAGGTCTGCAGTCGAAGCGTTCGTTTGCCACGCATCTCTAGAGATCGATCAACGTAGTGCCCGAAATGCGCGACAGCGTCGAGGAAGACGACAACATCGGCTGCGCTGGACTTCAGAACATCTGAGAG
>JBCAZO010000212.1:0-5227 GCA_038532975.1 Pseudomonadota bacterium | reverse complement strand
CCGGGCCAACCGAACCTGTGGTCGTGCGCCGCAAAGAAAAACGGTTCGGTATTTGGGTCAACACAGAGGCGCTTGAGGTGGATGAAGCCCCCAGTTTCTATGCGATTGCGACCACAGGCCCCTTGGATCAGGTGCTGTCGAATGTTGAGGATTTGCGACACAAGGTGACTATTCCACGGGCAATCCGGTCAGTAGGGGCACCCAGAAACGTCGCGGATGCACAGTCCTTTACGGACGCAATCATTCGTATCCGGTCTGATAACGGCACCTATTCGCTGCAAGAAGGGTCTGTTGCGCTTGATGAACAGACGCTTTTCCGGACATCGATTAAACTTCCTTCGAACCTGACCGAGGGAAGCTACCCTGCACGTATCTTTCTGACTCGCAAAGGAAACGTGGTCTCTCTTTTCGAGACCACAATTGACGTGCAAAAGGTCGGGCTGGAGCGCTGGCTTTACAATCTCTCGCGTGAGATGCCGCTTGTTTATGGCCTGATGTCATTGGCCATTGCCATCGCCGCAGGCTGGGGCGCATCGGCGGCGTTTCAGGTCTTGAGACAGCGATAAACAAAGACAATAGCGCCCGAAATTCTTCAAATCACGATACCTCTCGGGATAAGCGTATTCCCGCGGTCTTTTTATTCCTTTCAAGCAACTCGTTGACTCAAATCCAAAAATTCGAACCGATATGCGGAAGTTTTGGGCAAGAGAAAGTGACGTGTGGACTACGAAATACTGCGAGTACTGAATGCGTGGGCGGCTTCGAGTTCAGGCGTGTCATGGGCTTTCTTCCTGTTCACACGTGAAGTGCTCAAGAACCTGTTGCCCATCGTGCTGTTCTGGGGGCTTTGGTTTTCCTTTGACGCCGAGACGCGCCAGACCGCGCGCGAGAAGCTGGTAGGTGTCCTGCTGATCGGGGCAATTGCCATTGGAGTGGCACGTGGGCTGGCGACGGTTCTGCCCTTTCGCACGCGGCCCATGCATGACCCGGATGCTGGCATTTCGATCATGGGGTGGCTCAACACCGGCTTGCTGGAAGAATGGAGCGCCTTTCCATCTGATCACGCCGTGCTGTTTTTCGCGCTTGCTGTTGGGCTGTTCCAGGTTTCAAAGCGCGCAGGTGTGTTGGCGTTCTTGCATGCGGCAATCATTGTCTGCCTGCCAAGGATTGCAGTTGGCCTGCATTGGCCAAGCGATATTGCCGCCGGCATATTGATCGGTGTCGTCTTGTCGGTGCTTCTCTTCCGCCCGATGCAGGTTTTGGTTCACAAGTCTGGCCTGGTGCCGTTCTTTGAAGCCCGCGAAGCGCTTGGGTATCCGCTATTGTTTCTGGCCACCTATGAAGTATCGCGGATGTTTCATTCCGTGCGGCAGGTGATGCAATTTGTATGGGAATGACATCTGACGCGCCAAGAGGCCACAGCGCCTTCAAATTCAACCGCACCGCATCGGTTGAACACCCTAATAGTTGCGAAGAAACACCGTGCCGAGCTTGCAGGCTTTCTCGCAATCTGTGGCGTCCCGACCAAGCTCATCGGGGAGCATGACAGAGTCTGTTCCGGGGCCTTCGAAACGCGGGTCATCGCATGTGCCATCGCGCGCGTAGTCAGACGTATCGTTGCCATAGTTTATAGCGCTGCACTGCGTCGCGGCGCTGGCTTTGGCTTCATTCCACAGCGCTATCGTTCCAAGCTCGAATGCGTGACGGCAATCCGTCGCGTCGTGACCGGCGTCATCCCAATCAAGACCAGTTGCCATGCCGGTACCCACAAACCGCCTGTCGTCGCATTCAAAATCATTCGCATATTCCGAGCTGTCGTCGCCGAAATCTATGGATTGCGCCACTGCCGGGGGTGACAAAACGAGCGCAAGAAAAAGACAGCACGGCAGCTTCATAACTTGTTTCCTTCCACCCCCGTTATAGCCCGGGTCAGACACCCAGCAATGTCACATCGCTGGGCATCATGTTGTTTCAAGCCGCCTTGGCCAGATTCCGCAGCACGTAATGCAGCACGCCACCATGTTCGATGTACTCGATCTCAATCGCCGTATCGATCCGGCATTTCAGCGTGATGGTTTTTTCCGTGCCATCCGCCATAGTGATCGTGCAGGGCACCTCTTGCAAAGGCTCGATTGTGTCCAATCCAGAGATGGAAACCGTTTCCTGCCCCGTGAGGCCAAGTGATTTGCGGCTATCCCCTCCTGTGAATTCAAACGGGATCACGCCCATGCCCACCAGGTTCGAGCGGTGGATACGCTCAAAGCTCTCGGCAATCACAGCCTTAACGCCCAAAAGCGCTGTGCCCTTGGCCGCCCAGTCGCGGCTAGAGCCCGCGCCGTATTGCTCGCCGCCAAAGACAATCAATGGCGTGCCGTTGGCCTGATGCGCCATGGCAGCCTCAAAGATTGAGGTTTGATTGCCATCGGGACCCTTGGTGTAGCCGCCCTCGACACCGTCGAGCATTTCGTTCTTGATGCGGATATTGGCAAAAGTGCCGCGCATCATGACCTCGTGGTTGCCACGTCGAGAGCCGTAAGAATTGAACTCACGCACCGGCACCTGGCGCTCTGTGAGGTACTGACCGGCTGGCGTTGTCTCTTTAAAGGACCCGGCAGGTGAGATGTGGTCAGTCGTAACCATGTCGCCCAGCAGAGCGAGAACTTTGGCACCTTCAATGTTGCTGATGGTGCCAGGCTCTTTACCCATGCCCTGGAAGTAAGGCGGGTTTTGCACATAGGTCGATTGCGGAGGCCAGTCGTAGGTCTCGCCCGAAGAGGTTTCGACCGACTGCCATTTCTCGTCGCCCTCGAAGACTTCTGCGTATTTCTCGATGAAGGCCTTGCGGGTGACGGTTTTCTCGACCAGGTCGGCGATCTCTTTCTGATCCGGCCAGATGTCCTTGAGGAAGACATCGTTGCCGTTCTTGTCCTGCCCGATGGGATCGCGGGTGATGTCCACGTTCATGTCACCTGTCAGCGCATAAGCCACGACCAGCGGCGGCGAGGCGAGGTAGTTGGCGCGCACATCGGGGCTGATGCGCCCTTCGAAGTTGCGGTTGCCGGACAGGACCGAGACGCCGATGAGATCGTTGTCGTTGATGCATTTGCTGATCTCGGGTGCCAGCGGGCCGGAGTTGCCGATGCAGGTGGTGCAGCCATAGCCTACGAGGTTGAAGCCGATGGCATCGAGATCATCTTGAAGGCCAGCGGCCTCGAGATATTCGGTCACGACCTTGGAGCCGGGAGCAAGCGAGGTTTTCACCCAAGGCTTGCGGTCGAGGCCAAGCTCGCGCGCCTTACGGGCCACGAGGCCCGCGCCGATCATCACGTAGGGGTTCGACGTGTTGGTGCAGGACGTGATCGAGGCGATCACCACGGAACCGTCATGCATCTGATAATGGCCGTCGTCAGTCTTGACAAAAGCGTGCTGATGGCTGCCCTCGTTGCCGGGAATGTCATCAGGTTCAGGCGCGCCGCCCTCGCCCAGCCAGCGGGTCTCGTCGGTGGCGGTGATATCGCGCCCTTCCCGGAAGCCCTTGACGTATTTGCGGAACTCGGTCGCGGCCCGGTCCAGCGGGATGTGGTCCTGCGGGCGTTTGGGGCCGGAAATGGCGGGCACTACGGTGCCCATATCAAGGCTGAGCGTGTCCGTGTAGACGGGCGCGTAATCGTCGCCGCGCCAGAAACCGTTTTCCTTGGCATAGGCCTCGACCAGGGCAATGCGGTCCTTGTCGCGGCCAGTGAGTTCCAGATAGCGCAGGGTTTCATCGTCAATCGGGAAGAACCCGCAGGTGGCACCGTATTCAGGGGCCATGTTTGCAATCGTCGCACGGTCTGCAAGCGGCAGGGTATCGAGACCCGCGCCGTAGAATTCCACGAATTTGCCGACCACGCCTTTTTCACGCAGCATTTCCACGACTTTCAGAACCAGATCGGTGCCGGTGGTGCCTTCGACCATCTTGCCAGTAAGTTCAAAGCCCACAACCTCGGGGATCAACATCGAGATGGGTTGGCCCAACATAGCCGCCTCTGCCTCGATCCCACCGACGCCCCAGCCAAGCACCGCCGCGCCGTTGACCATGGTGGTGTGGCTGTCGGTGCCGACCAGCGTGTCGGGATAGGCCACGGTTTCGCCGTTCTGGTCCACATCGGTCCAGACGGTTTGTGCCAGATACTCAAGGTTCACCTGGTGGCAGATGCCCGTGCCCGGCGGCACCACGCGGAAGTTGTTGAACGCCCCCTGCCCCCATTTCAGGAACTGGTAGCGTTCCATATTGCGCTCATATTCGCGGTCGACATTCATCTGGAAGGCGCGGGGGTTGCCGAACTCGTCGATCATGACAGAGTGGTCAATCACAAGGTCAACCGGGTTAAGCGGATTGATCTGTTGCGGATCACCGCCCAGCGCCTTGATCCCGTCGCGCATAGCGGCAAGATCGACCACAGCAGGCACACCAGTGAAATCCTGCATCAGCACGCGTGCGGGGCGATAAGCGATCTCACGTGGGTTCTTGCCACCCTTATCCGCCCACTCCGAGAACGCCTTGATGTCATCGGTGCTGACCGTTTTGCCATCTTCGAAACGCAGCATGTTTTCCAGAACAACGCGGAGGGCAGCTGGCAGTTTGGAGAAATCGCCCAGCCCGGCGGCTTCGGCGGCTTCTATAGAATAATACGCGACCGTCTGATCCCCAACCTTCAGGGTTTTGCGGGTTTTGGCAGTGTCGTGACCAACAGTAACAGGCATAAGGCGATCCTTTCGCTAGCGAGGCAGTCGTGCTTTGAAATTCTTCTGAACCAAAAGAAACATGCGTTCAAGAGTGGCTATGCACTATTTGTATACCGTTGTACACAAAATTTCAATGTTACGAAGCTCACATATTTCTCTCAATTCGTTGATTGGTTATTTCGATCGTTTCGTCTTAGATGGTTTTTGGGGTGACAATCTAAACCTTTGAGGCAGACAGATGCGTCGTATCATAGCTTTTGCAATTGCCGTTGGTCTATGGGCAGTGCCAGCGTTTTCTCAGTCCAAGGCAGTTGTGGTGGAATTATTCACGTCGCAGGGCTGTTCGTCTTGTCCGCCGGCAGATGCGTTTATGCATGAGCTTGCCAAGCGGGATGATGTTGTCGCGCTGGCTTTGCACGTAGACTACTGGGACTATATCGGCTGGAAAGACAGCTTTGCAAAGCCTGAGCACGCTGACCGCCAGCGCGCCTATGCCGCG
>JBCAZO010000211.1:0-5239 GCA_038532975.1 Pseudomonadota bacterium | reverse complement strand
TCCCCATAAGAGGCATTTCCCAGGCAATCATCTTAACAAAACCCAGTAACGCCCATGCCGTTATGTAAGTGACCAATACTCCGGCTTCGGCACCGGCGCCCCACAATGCATAAACAATTGGGAAAGACATGAACGGTCCACCTGGCGTCAGAGTTCCCGCGGCTGTCGCAATGACCAAGCCACGTAGACCCGAATCCGTACCAAGTGCCGCAGTAATCCTATCCTTGCCGGTCAACTGCTTCACCAGTCCAGCGATTAGCAGACCACCTGCCAGCTGCGGCAAAATGGTCACCAAAAGAGCTCCTGCCTGCGACAGAGCCTCGTGAAAGGCAATCGCACCAGCGATTGCATAGCAGAGCGCCCCCGAACTAATGGCCAAGCCAATAAACACAAGATCGGTTCTGGTAGTTTTCATCCGTGCCTCTGCATCATTTCGCAGTGAAAAAAGGCTGCAAGATCATTACGCCGAATTGCAAGCATGGTGAAACAGCAAAGCCGGGTTCGGTCCGTTGCTCGGGAATCTGCGCCACTTGGGTGGGAAACCTGCCGATTTCTTTTGGGTGGGGTGGAGGATTGCTTCTGAATAGACAGGGCGCCTGACAGTTTCGCCCGCGTGACGTTGCGCAAGTATCAAGTTCGTAGAGCGATTGCGCTGAAGTCCTTTGAAGGCCTAGGTTGGACTGAACGCAAAGAACGCGTATCTGCTATCTGCGCGTTTCGGTCTGAACAATTCCTGGCTGAACGGCCGCTTTTGGGCGTGGTCTAGTTCCTATTCGCCACCGCGGCGAATGACCACTTCCCGCCCTTCTTTGTAGAAACAACTGGACTTCGGCCCGACATCGAGCGGTAGTGTTCGCAGCTTTGATGCCGCCCGGGAACACCGGGCTCCACTCAGTACAAGGCGAAGGATGGGCCTTCGCCGAAAGAGTGGAGACAAAGATGACGATCGAGACCAAGCAGGAACCCAAATTCACAAGTATTAAAGCGATCAAGGCAAAACCCCCGCGTCGGGAGCAACTCTCAAAGCTTCTGAACCGCAAGTCTGGTGCAACGATCGCTCAGATTCAAAAGGCGTTTGGCTGGCAGCCGCACACGGCACGGGCTGCACTTTCTACACTGCGTAAAGCTGGAACCGCTATTGAACGGTACGAGACGGACAAAGGATCAGTTTACCGTATCGTCAGTGAGACCTGAGACGATGGATGCGGATCAGACGCTCAAACTTGAGCAATCGGTTTTGGCGATTGGTCAGCTGAATCGAAGCGAATGCCTGGATCGATGGCGGGAGGTCTTCAACCGACCTCCGCCTAAGCATCTCTCACTGCAGTTCATGAAACGGGTGCTTATCTGGGATCTACAGAACCAGATGCTGGGCGGCCTGTCGATGAAGACGGAGCGTCGATTGAAACAGATCGCGGCGGGCAAATCAGTGCCTGTTGCGGCAAAGCCGGGATCGCATCTCGTTCGGGAATGGAACGGGAGAACCTATCAGGTTGACGTGGTGGATGGCGGCTACGTCATGGATGGCAAGACCTGGCGGTCCTTGTCCGCCATCGCCAGATATATTACCGGCGCCAGATGGTCTGGCCCTCGCTTCTTCGGCGTCCAGTGATGCGCCGCATCCGCTGTGCCATCTACACCCGCAAGAGCTCCGAAGAGGGGCTGGAACAAGACTTCAACTCTCTTGATGCGCAGAGAGAAGCCTGTGAAGCCTATATCGCGAGCCAAAAACATGAAGGCTGGGAGATGCTGCCAGATCACTATGATGACGGGGGCATCTCGGGCGGTCATCTGGATCGCCCTGCGCTACAGCGCCTGATGCAGGCAGTCGACGAGAAACGCGTGGATCAGATCGTTGTCTACAAGATAGACCGTTTGACCCGATCACTCGCCGACTTCGCGAAGCTGGTCGAACGGTTGGATGCGGCAGCAACATCCTTCGTCTCAGTGACACAGAGCTTCAACACCGCGACCAGCATGGGGCGCCTGACGCTGAACATGTTGCTGAGCTTCGCCCAGTTCGAGCGCGAAGTGACGTCTGAGCGCATCCGAGACAAGATCGCCGCATCCAAGCGCAAAGGCATGTGGATGGGTGGGCATGTCCCCCTTGGCTACCGCGCAGATGGTCGGACGCTGAAAATCGACGAGACCGAGGCGCCCACGATCCAGACGCTATACGACCTCTACCGGCAACTAGGTTCTGTACGAGCAGTAAAGGACCACGCAGAAGCTCTAGATCTTAGGTCTCGTCGTCGCGAACGGTCATGCGGTCGCATGTCCGGGGGCATTTCTTTCGACCGAGGTCATCTCCATCACATTCTCAGCAACCCGATTTATGCTGGGCGGATCCAGCACAAGGGCCAAGTCTACGACGGACAGCATCCCTCTATCATCGACCCGTTGGCGTGGGACAGGGTTCAGGAATTGCTTCGAACTGGAGCCGCTATCTCCCGCGGCTCCAGAAAAAAAGCAAACACGTCACCATTGGCTGGCAAGCTCTTTGATGAAACGGGCGACCGACTGACACCAAGCCACAGCCGGAAGAATGGCAAGCGGCTGCGCTACTACGTCTCCCGGCGAATTATAGCGGGCGGCAGCGAGAAACATCCAGATGCCTGGCGGCTGCCTGCTGAACAGCTGGAAGGGCTACTGACAGAGCTCATCAAATGCCGCCTGGGCAAGCCGAATGCGGCGGCATCAGTGACACAGGATCTACCCGCAGTGGAGATCAAGGCGGCCGCCGAGAAACTGACGAAGTGCAACAACTCGGCTGACTGCCTGAATTTGATCGATCAGGTCCATCTGCGTCCGGGCACGATGCGCATTCAGCTGGACACCCAGATTCTTGAAAACCGGTTGGGATGCCAGCCGGATCAGATCAATGAATTGGAAATGACAATCGAAGCACCATTCCAGATGCGCAGGCGCGGTGTCGAGCTGAAACTGCATCTTGGTGATCCCCCGCCGGAGATCGACGAAACGCTAGTGCAGAACATCGCAAAAGGACGTCGCTGGTTGGCGATGGTTATTGATGGCAAATCGTTCTCAGAAATCGCAGACATTGAGAACGTATCAACACGCCGTGTCCAGGACGTCGCAGGTCTTGCCCTAGTCGCACCTGACATCGTGGATACCATCACGCTTGGCGAACAGCCCCGTGGTCTCTC
This sequence comes from Pseudomonadota bacterium, assembly GCA_038532975.1. Lineage (GTDB taxonomy): Bacteria > Pseudomonadota > Alphaproteobacteria > Rhodobacterales > Rhodobacteraceae > Roseovarius. Next base: position 2,072 of record JBCAZO010000211.1, on the reverse strand, counting down.
CACCGATTACCTGATCAAGACCCGCTTCTCCGCCGTCTGGTCAGAACAGCGCGCACAGTTCGCCGCGCTCTGACACCCCCACCCTCCCAAAACTCGTACCGCCGGAATCGCAAACAGAGACTTGCGCCCGAAAACGGCCTTGAAAGCGCTCTGGATCACGTCTCGCTTCAATCCGCGGCACGCCAAGCGCCGGGAAACACGCGACAATACCGGGGCAATCTAGCAGTGGTTGATTTTAAGGAAGTGTTTGGCAGGGGCAGCAGGGTTCGAACCCGCGACCTACGGTTTTGGAGACCGTCGCTCTACCAGCTGAGCTATACCCCTAAGGCCAAGTTTTGAGTTACGGCACATGGGCACAGGAATCAATCCCCGAAAAGACGGCGCATCGGTAAAAATCCTGCCCCGATGCGCTGTCGCCATTTGTGTCATTCTTAAAGCGTTTCGCCTTTAACGTGAGACATACGCGAAAGGCGAAACGCATGCACCGATTGAGTGTAACGCTGCGTTTCACGATCATCTGTGATTCAGATGTATCGCGAAACGATTTAAAGAAGCGCGATGAGCATCGCAATTAGACCCAAAGCCCCGACAGAATAGACAATTGACCGGATAAATGGCAGCCCCGCGACATAGACCGGAATATAAACGACGCGCGCTAGAACGAACACCATCGCACCCAGCTCGGCCAAAGCCAAGTCAGTCTCGGGCACGATCAGCGCCAATAGCCCAAGCGCCAGAAAGACCGGCAGGCTTTCGGCAAAGTTGTTGGCCGCCTTGAGCGCCCGCGCGCGATATTTGCTGTCATCCGGCAGCGCATCGCGTGGCCCGGTGTAAGTCACAAGCCCGATCCGCGCGAACAACATGGCACCGGCCAGATAAACGTTGAAAACATAAAGGCCCAAACAGACCAGTATCCAGAAAGCCATTTCTCACTCCTTTTTCCATTCTCAGGAATGAGCTATGGATAAGAAGAAATACTCACAATTCCCTTGGAGGGAATAATGTCCACTCTCTCACAGCAAAACGATTTCGGCTCTGCTTTGCGCGGACTCCGGCATGCTCTTAGCCTAAGTCAGCTCGCGTTGGCACATCGCCTTGGAAGCACACAGCGGCATATATCGTTTCTGGAAACTGGCCGTTCACGCGCCACGCCCAATTTTTTGAGACGTATCTCAGTTGAATTAAATCTCTCAAATAGCCAGCGCAGTGCGCTTTTTGAAGCTTCAGGCCTGCGCAACCCATTTCCAGAACGTAGTCTTTCAGATCGTGAGATCACCCAAGCGCTTGATACAATTGATCGGCGCATTCTTCAAAACTGGCCTTTTCCAGCTTTTGCACTGGATCGCGACTGGACGATTTTGCGCACCAATCCTAGCGCATCTATTATGTTCTCACTGTTTGGTATCAATCTATCTCTTGGGCCGCAAAGCCTGCTGACGATGGTCTTATCGCCAGAGTTTCGCGCCGCCATTCACAATTGGGAAGAGGTCAGTCCAGGTTTCTATTTCCGTCTCATGGCCGCAGCAGAACGTGATGAATCAGTACGCGCCGCTTTTGAGGCCGCGCGTGCTTCGGGTTTGTTTGACGATGTGCCGCACCACATAACCGGCGGCGGGGAAAACCCCGTAATGTCCTGCGCCGAAATGGGCTTGCCTGATGGCACCCGCCTAAGGATGACGCCTTTTGTTGGGGGCCTTGCCACGCTTCAAGACGTGCGTCTGGAGAGAATTGAGATCGAGCTGATGGTTCCGCTTGATGATGTTACCGAAACCAAACTCAAGGCAATGCATGGATAATGTCCAACCCGACCAACTGGTCCATGCATATCGATGTCGGAACAAGAGAAAAGGGCGCCACCCTGGCGCCCTTCCGAAACACTTATGCTTTCTATCTCACTCGATGATTTTCGAGACGACGCCGGCGCCGACGGTTCTGCCGCCTTCGCGGATGGCGAAGCGCAGGCCGTTTTCCATCGCGATGGGCGCGATCAGCTCAACGTTGAACTTCAGGTTGTCACCCGGCATCACCATCTCGGTGCCCGAGGGAAGCTCAACCGTGCCGGTCACATCCGT
>JBCAZO010000210.1:0-5243 GCA_038532975.1 Pseudomonadota bacterium | reverse complement strand
GGAAAACATTCAGCGCCGCATTGAGATGGGGGAAAGCCCGCTTGTTGCCAGCTACCGCGGCGCGCGGCAGGTGACATTCGCAGTGATTGCCACATCGCTCACCCTCATGGCCGTCTTCGTACCGCTCTCCTTCATGCCCGGACAGGTCGGGCGGCTTTTCATCGAATTTGGCTGGGTCATGGCCGGAACCGTGGCCATTTCGACCTTTGTCGCGCTGACCGCCTGCCCTGCGCTGGCCTCCAAGGTTCTGCGCGCGCGGCCAGAAGGCACCGAACGCGCGACCGACCACCGCACTTGGCCGCAAAAAACCTACGAAGCCCTGCTCACCCGCGCTGTGGCGATGCCACTTGTGGTTATTGTGCTTGGCGCATGTGTGACTGCAGGCGCGGCACTTTTCTATCAAGACCTGCCGCGTGAGCTAGCGCCGCGTGAGGACCGCGGTGTGGGTTTCGTGCCTCTCACCGCGCCGCAAGGCAGCACCGTGGCCCATTCCGACCTCGCCGCACGACAGGTCGAGGAAATCCTGGAGCCCATTCGCCAAACCGGCGTGATCGAGACAGTCTTCACCTTCACCGGATGGGGCAATCGCGCCTATCGCTCTTTCGTGGTGTTTCGCCTTGCCCCGTGGGAGGCACGCGATGTGCCTGTTGACGACGTGGTCAACCAGATTCGCGCGCGCATTGACGAAGTCACGATTGCCCGCGGCTTCCCAGTCACGCCAGCCGGGCTTGGCCTGCGTGGCAACTCGACACCAGTGCGCGTGGTGATCAGCGGCCCGGATTTTGAGAGCGTCAAGGACTGGTCCCAGGACTTGCTGGAGCGCGCCAAAGAGATCGAAGGCCTGGTTGATCCGGATATCGATTTTGAACAGAACCTGCCGCAGTTGGATGTGCGCATTGATCGTCAGCGGGCCGATGACCTCGGCATTTCCATTGAGACCATCGCCAACACTCTGCAAACCATGCTGGCCTCGCGCGAGGTTACTGGTTTTGTCAGTCAAAGCCGGGAATATCCGGTGATCCTGCAAGCTGAAGGCAATCAGCGCCGCACGCCATCGGACATCGCGAACATCTTTGTGCGCGCGGGTGATGGCGAAACGCTCGTACCGCTTGGCGCTTTGGTGGCACTAGAGGAAAACGCCGCGGCCCCGTCCCTGCGCCGGTTTGACCGCCTGCCCTCAATCCAGCTATCCGGCTCACTAGCCCCCGGTGCCAGCCTTGGCAATGTCCTCAGCGCGGTGGAAGACGCCGCCGCAGAAATCCTGCCGCCCGAAGCCAAGCTTGGCTATTCCGGTCAGTCGCGCACCTTCAAAGATACCTCAGCAGGGATCGGACTTGTCCTTGCGCTGGCTATGCTCATTGTCTTTCTGGTTCTCGCGGCGCAATTTGAAAGCTTTGTGCATCCCATCACGATCATGCTCACCGTGCCCGCCGGTATTGCCGGGGCGATCTATGCCATGGCGATCGGGGGACTCACGCTTAACGTCTATAGTCAGATCGGGATCATCCTACTGGTGGGACTGGTGGCCAAGAACGGGATCCTGATCGTGGAGTTTGCCAATCAACTGCGCAGCGAAGGCTTTGAGCGGCGCGAGGCTGTGATCCGCGCCTCGGTGCTGCGCCTGCGGCCCATCGTGATGACAGTGATCTCAACCGCACTTGGCGCGATGCCCTTGGTTCTGGCCACCGGCGCTGGTGCCGAAAGCCGTCAGGCGATTGGCACGGTGATTGTCGCGGGTCTCTTGCTGGCCAGTCTGCTGATGCTGGTCGTGACGCCGGTGCTCTACGACCTGCTGGCACGCTTCACGAAACCCCAGGGCGCGCTGGAACGCCGTCTGGAGGCTGAGCTGAGTGAGAAACCCGCCGCGCTCTAACCTGCGGGCGGTGCTTCTTCACCTTCAGCAAAGACAGCGATCAAGCACCCTGTTTCCGTATGCGACGAATGCTCGGTGCCCGGCGCCAGCCAGACCACATCACCTTGCCGATACACTGTCCCGTCATTGTCGATAAGCTCACCTTCAAGCATCAGGAACTCTTCCGCGCCGCCATGCTGATGCGGGGTCGAGCTTGATCCGGGCTCCATCTTGTAGATGTAAAACCCCACGTCGCGTGGCAGATCGGTATTGAGCTTGAGCATCGACGTGCCCGGCTCGCTCTCGTCATCAAACGGCTCAAACGCCGCCGCATCCGCGATATTCGCCACCCGCCGTTGATGTGCTTTGATCGGTTTCATCCCCAAGGTTCCCACATTTCTTCTTGCTCAAAATATCCCCGCCGAAGGCTCCGACGCAACCAAATCGTGCTCTGTAAGTAGTATGCAAGGACTGAAAGGGATCTGGCGGTGCTGGGAGAAAAGTTCGAACCAGTCTCTTTCATCACCAATGCGAAAACCAAACATTTTCACAGAAATCAGTTTTCTATAACCACAGATAAACCACACGCGATCACTATTATTGAACCTCGTTCAATAAAACCAAAGAGAACGATTAGGGTCGCGAAGAAGTTGGTTCAACGGACGTACTTCGTTGAAAAACTCGCGCTTGATCGAAGCGGATGCCAACAAACAGAACTCAATACCCGAGGAAGACTGGGATGTATCGGCCATCAATCCGGCGAATGCACCCCGCGCTGTGAAAGAGTACTCGACACGCTGGATGAGGCTGCGTTCGGCGCTGCCAGCGAGGTGCAGCCGAAGTTCACCTCGCATTCTGACCCGGCCAGCCAGTGGATGGCGGCGCGCAAAGGTCCTACGTTCTTTAGCTATTCCGACAACTACCTGATCGACACGGACCACGGTGTCATTGTGGATGTCCAAGCCACACGTTCCATCAGGCAGGCCGAGGTTGGATCAACCAAGACCATGCTGAAGCGGGTGAAGGAACGGTTCGATCTGCATCCCGAACGTCTGATTGCGGACACCGCATACGGCACCGGGCCGTTGCTTGGCTGGTTAGTGGACCGCAAGATCGCGCCGCACATTCCGGTCTTTGATAAGGCGGGCCGATCCGATGGCACATGGTCTCGCGCAGACTTCGAATGGGACGCGGAGAACGATCAATACATCTGCCGCGAGGGGCATGAGCTCAAACAGTTCCGTCGCAACTACTCAGACCGGAACCGAGGGCCGACCGGCAAGGGCACTGCTAGATATCGGGCGTTGAAAGAAATCTGACAGGCCTGTCCATCCAAAGCCAAATGCTGCCCGAACGCTGATGCGCGTAAGATCACCCGTGAAGAAACTGAAGACGCCCATCAGGTCGCACGCGACATCGCCAAGACTCGCCAGTACGACATCTCGATGAAGCTCCGAAAGAAAGTCGAGATGCTCTTTGCCCACCCAAAACGCATTCTCGGGTTGGGTAGGCTCCGATTACGCGGCCCATGTGGTGCAAACGACGAATTCCTCCTGGCCGCTACCGCTCAGAACCTCCGCAGACTGGCCAAGATCTTTCCTGCACCGCAGAAAGCGCGCAAAGCCTGACCAGAAAGGCGCTCACGCTTACTTCAGCAACACTTTCTGCGCTCGCAACACGTTGTTTTTCAACAGAATCGGCTGCCGATCCAACTGATGGCCGCAACACATTGTATATCAGGGCAAATGGCTTCGCTCGAAACAGCTCGACAAGCTTTCCAACCAGCTTGTCAAAAGTTTAACCCAGACACAGCACACAGATCTTCGATCAAACCATCAAGACCTTGCCGCGATTTTAGGGACGTGAAATGAAACGGTCGGCCATGGCGCACGCGTGTGGCGTCCCGCTTCATGACGTCAAGCGATGCGCCAACATGGGGTGCGAGGTCGGTTTTGTTGATGACCAGCAAATCAGACCTGGTGATGGCAGGTCCGCCCTTGCGGGGAATTTCTTCTCCGGCCGCGACGTCGATGACATACACTGTTACATCTGCCAATTCGGGGCTGAAAGTGGCTGACAGGTTATCCCCACCGCTTTCAATTAACACCATATCAAGATCTGAATGGCGCCCCTGCATTTCAGCCACGGCGGCCAAATTGATGGACGCATCTTCCCTGATGGCGGTATGAGGGCACCCTCCCGTCTCGACACCGATGATCCGGTCGGATGGCAGGATCTGCATCCGTGTCAGTGCCTCGGCATCTTCTTTAGTGTATATGTCGTTGGTGATCACACTGATAGAGAGCTTTGCCTTCAACGCTTCCGCCAAGCATGCGGTCAGGGTTGTCTTACCGGCCCCCACCGGCCCGCCAATGCCAATGCGAACTGGGCCGTTAAGCTGTGTCATGTGTGAAAAAGCCTTGGTTGAAGCGTTTCATGCCGCATCGCCATGATATCGGACATGAATGCTACGCTGTGAATATCAGAGACCGAAAGGCCTTGCGTTGCCCGGGCCACCGACAGGCTCTGCGGATGCAAGCGTGACAAAACATGCTGGCCCTCGGTCTGGCCCAATGGCATCAGGCGCTGAGCCGACGCCACCAGATTGGTGAGAAACGCTTGCAGATAAAGCGGCGCCACGATGTCGGGAGCAATAGCCTGACGGCGCGCAGCCGCGCCTACAGCCAAAGGCAGAAGCAAGTCTTTCGGCAGGTCTGCCTCCCAAACCTCATTGATAGTGCGCACAAATGCTGCGCCCTGTTTTTGTGCTTCAATCCGTCGCTCTCGTGCTGGGATGAAGGCATTTGCTTGTGCGTTGAGTGCGCCCAACTCATCGTTATCAGTTGCGTCATAAGACACCCTGACCCAGATCGCATCACTGCGCCCGGTACCATGGATCAACAGCCCATCAAGCCAGTCGTGCAGGCTTTCGGCATCCGTAACATGCCCCTCTGCGATCGCCATTTCGAGGCCGTGCGAATAGGCGTAGCTGCTGATCGGAAATCCAGGTGAAAGCCATTGCATCAGCGTCATCAGGTGAAGATCAGTGGGCATGGGCGGTGGCCCCGTGTTCATGGCTGTGCGTGCGCCCGTGACCATAGGCACCGCCCTCTGGTGCGAAAGGTTCATGCACCTCGCGAAGGGTCGCGCCCAAATGTTCCAGCATATGGGCAATCACCTTGTCCCTCTGGATTAGCAATCGGTGCTCTTCAACTTGGCAAGGCGTATGGCGGTTTCCGATGTGCCAGGCCAGCCGCACCAGATCGCCCGTGACCTCGTAAAGGCTTTCTTCCGCCGCGATCACCTCAATAAGGCGCCCATCGGTCAGAACAAATGCGTCGCCCTGATCAAGGGATGTCGTCTGCTTGAGATCAACGAGCAGATTGCCATT
>JBCAZO010000209.1:0-5249 GCA_038532975.1 Pseudomonadota bacterium | reverse complement strand
CGGCCTCAAAGTGCTCTTCTAGAAAGGTATCATCCTGATTACCTTTGGTCTCTTTGTCATGTGTCATTCCGAATACCCCAGCTCTTCGCTTTGATCTCTCAAATTCGCGCTCAGCGCTCTTTTCCCGCGTGCAACAAGACTTTCAACCGCCTCAACGCTGATTTGCATGATCTCGGCAATCTCCGGATTACCAAGTTCCTCAATATGGCGCAGCACCACGGCTTGTCTCTGTCGGTCTGGCAATGCGTCCAAAGCAACCTGGAGCGCTTGTGCGCGAGCCGCCTCTTGCAGGTTTTGCGCCGCTCCGGCGCGATCATCCACGGGATCGCCTGCCGCCTCCAGTGGCGCTGATCTATTCCTGCGACGCAACCGGTCCGTGCAAAGATTGGCCACGACCCGGTAAAGCCATGTGGTCACTTGCGCCTCACCCTGCCGCCATTTCGAGGCCTGCTGCCAAAGACGCAACATAGTCTCTTGCGTGACATCCTCTGCCTCGGCGCGTTGCCCCAAGAGCCGATAGGCATGTCCCATAATCTTAGGCGTCAGACGCAGGGTCAGCGTCTCGGCGGCCCCTTTGTCGCCATTGGCAAAGAGCACCAAAAGCGCCTCGTCGGGCGCGTCACTTAAGGGGTCTGACCGATCTGCCATCCTGCCTAAGTATCCTGCGCCTTTTCTTGCGAGGTCAATTACCCGAAAGAGCATGACCTGCACAGGCTGTGCAGGCCAAGCATAATCTGGAGTTACTCTTGGCCCTTCTGCCGCGATTTGTGACGCTCGGCCATCCGCTCTTTCATGGTGTCGAATTCGGCCTTTGAAACAGACCCGCTGCCATCGCTGTCGGCACGGTCAAAGAATTTATTTCCACGTCCTTTGGACATTTCGGCCAGGCTAATCGCACCGTCACGATTTTCATCCAGCCGTTTAAACATCCGATCGGCAAACTGCTCGGCCCGGTCCTGTCCGCGCACAAGGATTTCATCGCGCGACAAAAGTCCGTCGCCATTAGTATCAGCCTTTGCGAACCGCTCGGCGCGATGCGCATCGAACTCGGCTTTCGATACCTGCCCGTCTTTGTTGGCATCCAGCGTTTCAAAACTATGCCTTGGGCCATGGCCCTCAGATGCAGCCAGCCCTTGCGCCGCGCCACCCAAGACAATTGATACGGCTAAGGCACCGATGAGAACTGAATTATTCATGTATTTGCTCTCCAATTTGCAAATTCTTCGCTCTGTGCTGTGAGCGCCTCTGTCGGGCAGTTCACATGACATTCAACGCACTCTCCTGCATATTCCGTCGCGCTTTTGTTGAATTTTTATGCTGACGCGGCGCCATCCGGTGAGAGCTTTGCGACATCGCGACGCGGGGACGGATTGTCAGGTTCAATTCTTCCGCAACTTCCGTCAGGGTCACGCCATTGTTCTACGAGGTTTTCAATGAGCGACGTGCAGGTACATCAAAGCGAGCGTGATCTCTGGCCCGCCGTGCGAAGAGGGTTTCGCCGGAAATGCCCGAATTGCGGCAGCGGTCCATTGATGAAAAGCTATCTTAAGGTGCGCGACACCTGCACGGTTTGCCGTGAGGACCTTTCGCATCATCGCGCTGATGATGGACCCGCTTACCTCACGATTCTGATTGTCGGCCATCTCATGGCGCCCCTGCTGCATATCGTGTTCACCACTTGGCGGCCTGAACCCCTGGTTCTATTCACGATTTTCGCTATTGGCTGCGTGACCTTGTCACTCTACCTTCTGCCCAGGCTGAAAGGGGCAATTGTGGGCTTTCAATGGGCCCGTCATATGCACGGGTTCGGGGCACCCGGCTAACCCTTTCTCTAGCGGAAGGGCACGCATGAACGACACACAACCCATTGACAAGACGGCCATTCGTGACGCCGCGACAGTCATCGTGCTGCGCGACCGAACAACGCGGCCTCAAGTCTTGATGGGCCAACGCGGCGCCAAAGCAGCGTTCATGCCCAACAAATTTGTCTTTCCGGGCGGTGCTGTGGACACAGACGATGCCAACATTCCATTGGCCAGTCCCCTGCCCGCGCTATGCGCTGACCGGTTGCGCGAGGACAGCGCGCGTGACCTGAGCCATGCCCTGGCGGCTGCGACCATTCGCGAGCTGTGGGAGGAAACCGGCCTTGTTCTTGGCCAGCGCGGGGATTGGCCTGTCCAACCTACAGCGGATTGGGTGAGTTTTGCGGAAACGGGTCATGTACCGGCTGCCGAAGCATTGCAGTTTGTGTTCCGCGCCATTACGCCACCCGGCCGTCCCCGGCGCTTTGATGCCCGGTTTTTCCTGATTGATGCAGGTGCGATTGCCAGCGATCTGGATGATTTCTCTGCCGCCTCGGAAGAACTCAGCCACCTGCAATGGGTGCCACTCTCAGAGGCGCGCAGCTTTGATCTTCCGTTTATAACCGAGGTGGTTCTGGCCGAGGTTCAGGCGCGTGTACATGACCCAAAACCGCCCGAGACAGTCCCGTTCTTTCGCAATGATGACGAAGCAAGCTTGTTTCTGCGTATTCGCGGGTTTGAACCTAGGACTACAGATTAACCCAAGGCAACAAGCGCGATGATGCTGGCACTCAAAAGCGCCATGCCAAGCACCTCTCGCGAGGTAATCTTTTCTTTGAAAAACAGCACTGAGGCGATGATTGAGAAGATCACTTCGACTTGGCCAACGGCAAAAACATAAGCCGCGTTTTGCAGTGTAAAGGCGGTGAACCACCCCACGCTGCCCAGAAGGCTCATCAATCCCATCCAAATGGCCTTGGCCCGTGCCGCCCAAACGCGCGATAGTTGACCGGGTTCTTTCCAGCGCAGGTAAAGCGCCATGCCAAAGGTCTGGGAGGCGGTGACCGAGGCCACAGAGAGCATGGCGCGCAAAAACGCATCGTCACTGGCCACTTCGAGCGTTGCACCTCTGTACGTCACTGCTGAAATGGCAAAAAACGCACCGGAGACCAACCCAAGCCCGGCGGCGCGATTGATAAAACGGCTTGTCCATTTGGTGGCGCCCTTTGGTGGGTCAGACAGAACCAGAACGCCGATCAGTCCTAGGAAAATCGCGAAGAACGCAGGCAGGCTTATGTGATCTCCAAGAATGATGAAACCCACAAGCGCGGTCTGGATGACCTCGGTCTTTTTAAACGTGATGCCCACCGCAAAGTTGCGCTCGGCAAAGAGCAGTACCACGCACCATGTCGCCAGGATCTGGGCCAGACCGCCGCTCAGGACGTAAAACCAAAAAAGCGACCCGACTTGCGGAAGGCCCTCGCCCAGCCACATGGCATACCCAAGTGCCAGGCAGGCGGCCAAAGGTGCGGCATAGGCAAAGCGCGCAAACGTTGCGCCAAGCGCACTGAGCGTGCCCATGCTGAGCGATTTTTGCAACATGAAGCGCAGCGTCTGAAACAGCGCCGCCATGATGGACAAGAGGATCCAAGGCTCGAACATGAGCCTCTCTTGCCCTCAAATCACTCCTTGCGCCAGAGCGGATGCGGAACCGGGTCTTTTGCCCGCAAGAAGTGTTTGCGGAATATCTCGGCATAAGACCCGTAGTAATATCCGTCATTACGCCGCAAATAGCAGTCTCGGTTGGACGCCCAGAGGGAGGGCAGAAGATACCAGGCGACCTTGGGGTGCATATGGTGCACAACATGCAGGTTGTTGTTCAAAAAGAGCAGCGCCAGAGGCCCGCGGTCTTCGATAACAACGGTGCGCCCGCTGGCGCGCTCATGCGCACGGTGTTCCAGAAAAGTGCGGATTTTCAGGATGGAAAACCCGGCATAGGCCGCGATCAGGTACGCCCAGATCGGCATGGCCGAGAGGTTCAGCCACCAGATTACCAACGCAACGCTTGGCACCTGAAAAAGCCACGCTTGGGTAACGGCCCAATCGCCACGGCGCATCGCACGGATATCTTCTCGCACGAAAGCATAAAGGCCTACTGCCGGACCAACGATCAGTCGACCAAGCAGCGTGTTGTTGAACCGCAATACCGCCTGTCCCCAGCGTGGCAGGCTCACCCACACGTCTGGGTCCATGTAGTTGGATTCCGGATCATCATATGGATCCGTTAGAATGGAATCCTGATGGTGCGCGAGATGTAAGTCACGGAACCGCCGGTAAGGAACAAAGAGGCTCAGGCATGGAAAGACGAGAGCCTCGTTCAGGAGTTGGTTTTTGAACGGATGACCATGTACCATTTCGTGGGTCAGCGAGGAGTGTAAGGCTATGGTCAGCGTGACGACGACCACTCCTAACGGCAACCAAAGCGCGGCCAGCCAAGTCGTGCCCAGCGCCCAAACGCCATAGCAAACCGCCAAAAGCACCAGCGTGGGCCACTCAAACCCACTGTCTTGGCGTGCCGCATCAGCCATGGGTACGCCCCCACCGGATATGTGCCCAGACACGTTCGTAGATTAGATAAACGGTAAATCCTATGGCGCAGTTGATCGCAGCTATTGCGCCGCCAATCGCGACTGATCCGGTCAATACCAGACCAACCAGGGTCATCGAAACCAAACCCAAAACATTCCATACGACCGCCTTGACAAGCGTGCGCGACCTCGTCTCCATCAGTTGCTCCAATTCCCCATTCACAAAAGTGTTACGTCAAAAATTGTCAGCAAGATATTCGGAATACGGTTAACAAATTTCGGCAATGTTGATAAAACTAAACATATGAGCCTTAAAACAGACAAACGCGACCGCGCCGAGTTGTTTCGCAGCCGTTTACGGGATGCCATGCAGGATCGGTCGATGTCACAAAGCGCTCTCGCGCGGGGTGTGGGTGTGGACCGGTCCACTGTATCGCAATTGTTGAAGGGTACAGGCGCGCGGCTTCCCAATGCGCAAGTCGTTGGCGAATGTGCGGCATGTTTGGGCGTATCCGCCGACTGGCTCTTGGGGCTCAGCGAGCGACCGGAAACCGCAGCGGACGTATTGGCCAACACACTGGCCCTAACCGAGGCACCGCGGGCTCTTGTCGATGAACAGATCTATCAGTGGCACAAAGAGGCCGCGGGCTACAAAATCCGCCATGTACCAGCCGGCCTGCCGGATATGCTCAAGACGCGGGAGATGCTGGAATGGGAATACACACCGCATCTGGGGCGCTCGACAGAGCAGGCGATTGGGGCTTCTGAGGACCGGCTAAAATGGATGCGCAGCACGCAATCGGATTATGAGATTGCACTGCCGATCTATGAGGTCGAAAGTTTTTCGCGCGGCGAAGGG
>JBCAZO010000208.1:0-5252 GCA_038532975.1 Pseudomonadota bacterium | reverse complement strand
AGTAGGAGTCTGCCTCAGGGCATTCTGCAGTCAGCAGCCGCCGGGCTATTTCTTCCAATGTACTTTTAGCGATCCCCGGAAATACCTTGGGAATAGGCATCAACGCCTCCATGGCGGCCTCCTCTGGAGACATAACCGAATACAACTTTCTGTACTTCTCCGCCGGAATGTCGTCGCGACCCGCAATAGAGTTATGCAACGACATCAGGTCATCAATCGAATGATTGTTTTCAAAGGCAGTTTCTATTTGCCCAATAATTTCAGCTAAGCGAGACAAAGTTTTCTCGTCAGGCTGAACAGGTTCCATCCCGTCTGGCAACTCAACTTTGGGAACTTCTACCTCAAATGCCCATTTTATCCATGGCATAAGAGCTTCTATGTCAGAAGCTTCAACCGTGCCACCACACCAGATGCGCAGGCCCGGAGGGGCGTCGCGGTAGGCGCCTACGTCATAGGCTACGCCTTCGGCTTCCAACCGCTTGGCCACAGCCTTTGCGAACGCTGCGCCATCAGTGATCCGGCTGTCGTTGAATTTCAGGCATACGGATGTGTTGGATTGTGTAGCTGGATCAGAGGCGAGGTTTTCGAGCCACGGAGTTACCGCGACGAATTCTGCAATTGCCGCGGCATTGGCATCTGCGCGCGCGATGAGACCTTTGAGACCTCCGACCGAGCGCGCCCAATCGAGCGCCAGAAGATAATCCTCGACCGCGAGCATAGATGGTGTGTTGATGGTGGCCCCTTCAAAGACACCGTCGATCAATTTGCCACCTTTGGTCAGGCGGAAGATTTTGGGCAAAGGCCAAGCGGGTGTGTAGGTTTCAAGACGCTGAACTGCCCGAGGGCTGAGCACCAACATGCCATGCGCGGCCTCACCGCCCAGCACCTTTTGCCAACTGAACGTAACAACATCGAGCTTGTCCCATGGCAAGTCCTGCGCAAAAGCGGCGGACGTGGCGTCGCAGATCGTTAGGCCGTCTCGATCTGCCTTGATCCAATCGCCATTCGGGACACGCACACCAGACGTTGTGCCATTCCATGTGAAAACGACGTCGTTGTCGGTATCCACCGTATTCAGATCAACGATTTCGCCATACTCGGCGGTCTTAATCTGGGCGTCGAGTTTTAACTGTTTGACCACATCCGTTACCCAGCCGGACCCAAAGCTTTCCCAGGCCAGCATCTCGACCGGGCGTTGGCCTAGCAGGTTCCACATCGCCATTTCAACCGCGCCTGTGTCGGACGCCGGAACGATACCGACCTTGTAGTCCGCCGGTATGCCAAGCACCTCGCGTGTGCCTTCAATGGCGGCTTTGAGCTTGGCCTTACCAACGGCAGCCCGGTGCGAGCGACCCAAAGGAGCGTCGGCAAGCTTGCTAAGTTCAAAAGTAGGAGGTTTGGCGCAAGGGCCAGATGAAAAACGCGGGTTAGCCGGCCGCGTTGCCGGTGTTTCGAGTACCATCGATGGTATCCTTCCAGATATGCGCCCTTCGTTGGGGAAGGGTGTCCCACGGATCGAAATACGCGGCGACACGCTCTTTCGCAAGTGCAGAAATGGCGCTAGAACGCCGCATGGCCGCTCAAATACGACGCCTTAGACTACGATCGGAAACTTAACACTATGTTTATTACGACCCTGATCGCGCCTCCGGGTGGGCTTGACCCTGCGTTGGCTGAAAGCCTGCGCAATGCCTGGGGCGGCGGCGAAGTGCTTTGGTTATCTCCGGATGAAGCAGCCGAGTTCGAAATGCCAGTTGTTCCCGGAAACCAGTGGGACGTGTGGCAGGACTTGCAAACGGCGAAGGTTGATCTGGTGGTTCAGACTTCTGAAAACCGTCGCAAAAGGATGCTCTTGGCCGACATGGACAGCACCATGATCGAGCAGGAATGCATCGACGAGCTGGCCGAGGAAGCAGGCGTTGGAGCGCATGTGAAAAACATCACTGCACGGGCCATGGATGGAGAATTGGACTTTGAGGCGGCGCTCAAGGAGCGCGTGGGTCTGCTCAAAGGTCTGCCAGAGGCCGTTATTGGAAAAGTACTGGAAACGCGGATCACTTACATGCCAGGTGGTCACACCTTGGTCGCTACAATGAAGGCAAACGGCGCCTATGCCGCTCTTGTCTCAGGTGGGTTTACTGCGTTCACGTTATCTGTCGCGAGGGCACTTGGGTTTGACGAGAACCGCGCCAACACTCTTCTGACACATGGTGGAAAACTGACTGGCGAAACAGGTCAACCTATTCTTGGACGTGAGGCGAAAGTGCAGGCTTTGGAAGAGATCACAGCGCGTCTGGGTCTAAGCGAAGCAGATGTCATTGCTGTTGGCGACGGCGCCAATGATCTGGGCATGCTGCATCGCGCTGGAACCGGCGTGGCGCTTCACGCCAAGCCGTCGGTGGCCAGCCAATGCGATGTGCGGATCAATCATGGAGATCTGACTTCGCTTTTGTTTGTGCAAGGCTACGCCAGAGATGAATTTGCAGAGCCATAGGCCCTGCATTTCATCAGTTTGGATCAGGCCTTTGCCGAGGCCAACACCAGATCAGATGCCTTTTCTCCAATCATAATCGCGGGTGCATTGGTATTTCCTGACACGATTTCCGGCATGATTGAACAATCCGCCACACGCAAACCCTGGACACCGTGAACACGAAGTTCTGAGTCCACGACAGCCATTTTGTCATTCCCCATTTTGCAGGTGCCGGTCGGGTGATAGATTGATGCGGTGTTGTTGCGAGCCCAATCCAGCGTTGCCTCATAGTCATCCATCGGCAGGTCTTTGTGAGGGCGGAACTCTTCGGAAATTTTTGAAGTCAAAGGCGCATGGCGTGCAATTTTGCGCGCGATCTTCACGCCTTCAACAACTGTCCGGCAATCAGTTTCGGTGCTGAGGTAGTTCGGGATGATTTTCGGGTATTCGCGGCCATCTGCGCTTTTCAGACGAATTTCGCCTTTGGATTCTGGGCGCAGCTGACAAACGGACATAGTGAAGGCCGAAAACGGATCCGCACCCTTACCTGGGTTTTCCGCAGAAAGCGGCTGAACGTGGAACTGGATGTCCGGCGTTTCCATATCGTCGCTTGTTTTCAGAAACCCGGTAGCAAGGCTTGCCGCCATGGTCATTGGACCCGCACGGAACAGAAGGTATTTCAGACCAATCTTGGCCTGGCCAAAGAGGCTCGACACTTCGTCATTGAGTGTTGGCTCATTGCATTTGTAAACCAGTCGTGCCTGAAGGTGATCCTGCATATTTTTCCCGACGCCCGGTAGATCGGCGATCACGTCGATGCCATACTCTTTCAGTTGATCCGCTTCACCAATGCCTGACAACATCAGAAGCTGAGGTGAATTGATGGATC
Organism: Pseudomonadota bacterium; assembly: GCA_038532975.1. Lineage (GTDB taxonomy): Bacteria > Pseudomonadota > Alphaproteobacteria > Rhodobacterales > Rhodobacteraceae > Roseovarius. The sequence goes on along the minus strand of JBCAZO010000208.1, from coordinate 1,890 downwards.
CGCCGGACAGAATAATTTCCTTGTTTGCGCGCACTGTTTGCCAGTTACCGCTGCGGTCTTTGTATTTCACAGCCACGGCGCGTTTGTTTTCTATCTCAATCTTCTCGACCTGCGCATTTGTGATGATTTGCAGGTTTTCACGTTTCTTGGCCGGATTCAGGAAGGCAACGGCAGACGAGCACCGCCGCCCATTGCGAGAGGTGAGTTGGAAAAATCCAACACCTTCCTGGGTCGCGCCGTTGTAGTCGGGGTTGAACGGATATCCCGCCGCCTGAGCTGCTGCGACCCATGCATCTGTGATGGGGCGCTGAATGCGCATGTTTGAAACTGACAGGTTGCCCTGATCACCGTGAAACTCATCCGCGCCGCGTTCGTTTTTTTCCGATCGTTTGAAGAGTGGCAAGACATCTTCCCATGCCCAGCCGCGATTGCCCATCTGAGCCCAGCGGTCATAGTCCTGGGGTTGCCCGCGGACATAAAGCAGACCATTGAGCGACGATGATCCACCCAGAACCTTGCCACGCGGCCATTCGATGGAGCGACCGTTCAAACCGGCATCAGGTTCGGTCTCGTAACACCAGTCCACTTTTGGATTATGAATTGTTTTGAAGTAACCCACGGGGATGTGAATCCAGGGATTGCGATCAACCGGGCCAGCTTCGAGCAGTATAACACGCGACTTCGGATCAGCGCTTAAACGGTTTGCCAATACACAACCAGCAGAGCCAGCACCCACTATGATATAGTCCGCTTGCATTGTAGGGTTCCTCCAGACGAAAAAAAGACTAGCCATAAGACGAAAGCTAATCTAGTCTTTTTTGATATAAAACGTCTCAATAATTGCAATCATGGGAGGACGCAATGGGAGTTTACGATCGCATCAAAGGCGTGTCACGCCGCGATTTCTTTAAGATAGCAGGGACTTACGGCATGAGCTCAACGCTTTTGGCCGCAGGTGCCTTTGGTGGGGCGATGACCGCCGCCAACTTGGCTAAAGCCGCAGAATCAACTTACGAGAAACGATTCTCGAAAGAACCAAAGTTCAATCTGAAATTTGGTGCTGCTGGGTTTAACCAGCAAAACCTTCTGATCGAGCGTGCTGGCTGTCTTGAGTTTGCACGTGATCTGGAAGAGCGCACAGACGGTGAAATCCGGATCGAGTTTATCGGCAACAACCAAATCTGTGGTCAGCTTTCATGTGTTGAGAAAGCACAGCAAGGCATCGTCGACATCTATGCTGCGTCGACACAAAACTCTGCAGGCGGCGCGCCATACCTCAACGTTCTGGACTACGCGTACATGTTCCGTACACGCGCAGACCAGTACTATTTCATGTATAGCCCCGAGTCACAGCGCATTCTCCGCGATCCGTTTGAGAAGCGTCACGGCCTGAAGTTCCTCTTCACGCATGCGGAACTTCGCGGCATCCAGTTGGGTCTGTCCTGGGAAGACAAAGACACGGTGACATCTATTGATCAGCTTGCTGGCACGAAAAACCGTGTGACAGGTACACAACTTGGCCGGATCGCGATGAACGCTCTGAACTTGAATCCGGTTCCGGTTGCGTGGGAAGAAACGCTCGACGGCTTGAAGCAAGGTCTAATCGACGGCGCGGAAACCTGGGCGTCTGCTGTTGCCTATGCCAACATGTCACCCGTGGTCAGCCAGTGTGTTGATTTGCGCTTCTTCTGCGGTACAGAACACACTGCGATGAACGCAGCGACCTTCGATAGCCTTGGTGGTGAACTGCAAGACGCTGTGATGGAGTCGTCCTACCTAGCGCAGGTGCATGTGCAAGCTGCCAACGAAGCAGCACTTGTCAACACTGTTGGCTTCTCACACCCACACCAGGGTCCCGACACGATTTTTGCTCAAAACAACGTACGTGTG
>JBCAZO010000207.1:0-5273 GCA_038532975.1 Pseudomonadota bacterium | reverse complement strand
CGCGCAGGGTTTCAAGTTGGACTAGTTAAAGGTTTAGTTCGCTAGGTTTGTAATAACAGCCGTGCCCGGCGATGTCGGCCCGTGCATAGCGCGTAGTTCGGCACTGGCACCCGACAAAGGCACTTCGCGGGCCACCATCGGACTTATGTCGACCTCGCCACGGTCTATCATCCCCAAGAGCGACGGGTATTTCCAGGACGGCATGCCTCTTGTGCCAAAGAACGACAGCTGTTTGGTGTAGATAGCCCGCAGATTGATGTCCATGCGGCCATCTCCGGCGGGCATGCCCACATGCACGTGGCGGCCCAGTATTGCCAAACATTCCACCGAGGCGTTGGTGGTCGCCTCAATTCCCAATGCCTCGATGGAAACCTGCGCCCCACCGCCCGTTATGTCTCGGATCGCCTCGGCGGCATTGGTCTTGGCGGCATTTACCACCGCATCTGCGCCATGCTGTTTGGCATGATCCAGTTTTTCGTCAACAATATCGACAACCACGACCTGTGCCCCCAGCATTTTCGCCAAAAGCAAAGTGGCCAGCCCTATCCCGCCGGTGCCATGCACCGCCACCCATTCCCCGGCTTTGACAGCGGCGCGATCGGTCAGGGCGTGCCACGCAGTTGTCACCCGGCACCCCAATCCGGCGGCAAGTGCAGGCGTCATGGTTTCGGGTAGGTGCACCAGGTTATGGTCATAGGGCACGGCGACATATTCGGCATAAGCCCCGGGCGCGCTGAACCCCGGCACGATCTGGTGTTCGCAGGTGTTGGACACGCCCGTGTGACACGCCGGGCAGCTTCCACAGCCCAGTATGAACGGCGCGATCAGGCGGTCGCCGAGTTTGTGCTGCGCCTGCGGCCCGGCTTCAACCACGGTGCCGCAATATTCATGGCCTAGAAGCGACCCGCTTTTGATGAGCGGATGTTCCCCGGTCCAACCGTGATAGTCTGATCGGCAGACTCCACAGGCCGCGACTTCGAGCACGACGCCGTTGTCAGGACAGGTTGGATCAGCCACTGTTTCGATGGACAAATCTTCGTTGAATTCTCTGACAATGGCCGCGCGCATGGAGTCACCTTCGGTTTCAATTGACGGGTTTTCCGCCCGCATTGCTGAAAACCGGTATCCCCAGTTAAATAAAAATCAAAGCAAATAATTAGTCGCGCAAACTAAAGCGTTCGTCCAAAATCTGGGTCACGGCTTTTGGGCGAACGCAGCGCGACATAGAAGTGTTGCACGCACCCGGTCACTATCGGATTTCTCAGATTAAAGGCCAGACACTTTAGGTTGATCACTTTCTTTAGGCGTGGCTCATCCAACGCGACGCCCGACGCTCCAGACGCCGCGCACCATGGGCACGCTGCTGTGCTGTGCGACCTGAATAACGTCTGCTCTTTGGCCGACGGCCAATGCACCGCGATCCAAAAGGCCCGTAGCGCGGGCCGGTTTTTCGGTTACGCAAGCAATCGCACGAGGAAGATCATTCCATATGTCAGCAAGGTGGAAGGCCGACAAGAGCAATGCTGAGGGGACATAGTCGGATGACAAGATGTCCAGAAGCCCTGCCTCGGCCAATTCCATGGCCGAGACATTTCCGGAATGCGAACCACCCCGGATGATGTTGGGCGACCCCATCATGACAGCAATACCTTTGTCCCGGCACGCCTCTGCCGCTTCCAGCGTCGTGGGAAACTCGGCGAAATTCACACCGCTTGCGTGGGAAACGGCCACCTGATCCGCAGTGGTATCATCATGGCTGGCCAGGACCGCACCAAGACGTTTTGCCTCTGCCACAGACCCATGAGCATGGCGTTCGCCAAAGCGGTTTTGCAAGTCCTTCAGGCGGATCACATGGTCATCGAATTCGGCATCCGTCATACCGCGTTTCTTGGCGATATAGGTTTTCAAGCGGTCCAGATCGCGGAACTGTCTTTGCCCGGGCGTGTGATCCATCAGGCTGACAATACCAACGCGGTCACCTTCGCCAAATGTAGCCAGTTCCTCCAGCAGAGTCTCAGAACAGATCTCAGCGCGCAGATGCAGGAAGTGGCTGATCTTGAATGCTCCCGCTGCGCGCGCGGCCAGCAACTCATCAGCAAGGTTGCGCGCGTACGCATTGTACCGCGCCTTGCCTCCATGGATCGAGCCGACGCGCATGGCATCAAACACGGTGGTGATCCCGGTTGCGGCCAGTTCAGCATCATGCGCAATAAGGGCTGGCAGATGCGGCCAGTCAACCTTGGGGCGCGGCTCGATATGACGCTCCAGATTATCGGTGTGAAGCTCAACCAACCCTGGCAGCACATAGTCCTCCTGACAATCCAGCGCATCAGCAGGCACATAACCGCCTTCGGCAATCGAAGTGATCACACCATTTTCAGCAGTTATCTGACCCGTGATCACCTGATCGGGCAGGACAAGCCGCGCATTGGCCAGATGGAAGGACCCTGTAAGAGGCGCAGTATCGGTTTGCGCTACGGCATCAGCAAACAGAGGAGATGTCATGGGGCATACTCAGCGTTGAGGTTCAGGGCGGTCAAGGCCGCGGCAATGGTCTTTGAAAGCGCCCCATCGTTTGGGATGTCGATTTGCTTGAGCCCTTCGGGCAGGTTTACCGCGCGGCGCAGACGCTGGGTGATGTCGGTTTGGGTCTCACGACCTCTCTGCGCGAGGCGCGCGGCCAGTGTGGCCGGCGATGCGGTTATGTTGAGGACAGTCATATCAGGGAAGATTTGGTTGGCTTCTGCCAAAACGGAGCGGGAAAGATTGGCGATGACGGTGGTGCCGTTTTCAACATCCGCCAAGACATCCACCGGAATGCCATAGCACAGCCCATGGGCCTGCCAATGCAGGCAAAAGGCGCCCTCGCTGACCTGCCGGGCAAAGCTCATAGGTGATACGGCGTCATAGTCCTCACCTCCCAGGGCCGACGCACGCGTGACCGTCCGCCGCACCCTCTTGATATACGGTGAAGCCTCGGTGATCCCTCGGATCAGGCTGTCTTTGCCAACACCCGACGGGCCGACAACAGCGATGATGCGGCCCTTGGTCATGCCACCGCCTCGGGGGCAAAGGCAGACACGTCGATTTGACGGTCACAGATGCGGTCGCGTGCCGCGGCGTCGTGAAAGATGCCAATAATGGCCGCGCCCCGTGCCTTGGCCTCTTCAATAAGGCTCAGCACCACGTCGCGATTGACCGGATCTAGGCTTGCCGTGGGCTCGTCCAGAAGCATAGCGGGGTAGCTGTAGGCAAATCCGCGGGCGATGTTTACGCGCTGTTGCTCACCCCCGGAGAATGTCGTGGGGGACAGAGACCACAAAGGGTGCGGAATGTTCAGCTTCGCCAAGAGCATTGCTGCTCGGTCACGAGCCTCTTGTGTCGCGGTGCCGGTTGCGCGCAGCGGGTCAGCCACCACATCGAGCGTGGGGACGCGCGGCACAACACGCAAAAACTGGCTGACATAGCCAAGCGTTTCGCGCCGCAGGCGTATGATCTCACGCGGTTCGGCACGGGCCACATCAATATCGCCTATTTTGATGGCTCCGGTCTGGGCACGGTAGTTGCCATAGATCATGCGCATGAGCGTTGATTTGCCTGCACCGGAGGCTCCGGTCAGGGCCACGCATTCGCCCGGCTGGACCTTCAAATTCACGTCACGCAGCACATTGATTGTCGCGCTGCCCTGATGGTGCAGGGTGAAGGTTTTGGAGACATCCTTAAGCGTGATCATGGCTCAGACCTGTAACACGGAACTGACAAGAAGTTGGGTATAGGCATGTTGCGGGTCGTCCAGTACCTGATCGGTCAGGCCAGCCTCGACCACGCAGCCCGATTTCATCACCATCAAGCGATCCGCCAGAAGGCGCACAACGGCCAGATCATGGGTCACAATGATGCCCGAGAGGCCCATGTCACGCACAAGACCGCGCAGCAGGTCAAGCAGGCGCGCCTGTACTGAGACATCCAGGCCCCCGGTCGGCTCATCCATGAAGACAAGCCGCGGCCCTGTCACCAGATTGCGCGCGATTTGCAAGCGTTGCTGCATCCCGCCAGAGAAGGTGGTTGGCCGGTCGTCAATGCGGATGGCATCAATCTCAACCCGGCCCAACCAGTCGGCAGCCTGTGTGCGAATATCACCATAGTGACGCGCGCCCACGGCCATCAGCCGCTCTCCGACATTGCCTCCCGCACTTACGCCCATCCGAAGCCCATCGCGCGCATTCTGATGCACAAAGGCCCAATCGGTGCGGCCTAGCATCCGCCGTTCGGGTTCGGACATTTTGAGCGTGTCGCGCGGGCCGTCTGTGCGTGTGTCAAAAATCACTTCGCCGGTGTCCGGCGGCAAATGCCCTGCGAGGCAATTCAGCAGCGTTGATTTGCCCGAGCCGCTTTCACCGACAATGCCCATGACCTCACCGGGGTAGAGATCGAACGAGACGTCCGCACAGCCAATGTGAGGTCCGTAGTTTTTGGAAACGTCGCGGACGGAAAGAAGGGCTGTATCACTCATGCCGCATCCTTCCCTTTGTGCCCGGCGGCTTGGCGTGCTTCGCAATAGTCTGTGTCGGAACACACGAACATGCGACCACCGGCATCATCAATGATCACCTCATCCAGATAGCTGTCCTCGGCTCCGCACAGAGCGCAGGGGTGATCGGCTTTGGAGGGATCGAAAGGGTGATCCTCAAAATCGAGGCTGACCACTTCGGTATAGGGCGGCAGGGCGTAGATGCGTTGTTCGCGGCCTGCGCCGAAAAGCTGGATCGCGGGATTATTGCCCAGTTTCGGGTTGTCGAATTTCGGGATGGGTGACGGGTCCATAACATAGCGCCTCTCAACCTTGACGGGATAGGCATAGGCCGTGGCGATATGGCCATGGCGCGAGATGTCTTCATAAAGCTTCACATGCATCAGCCCGTAATCCTCCAGCTCATGCATTTTGCGGGTTTCGCTTTCGCGCGGCTCCAGAAAGCGCAGAGGCTCGGGGATGGGCACCTGGTAGACAAGGATCTGGCCTTCGGTCAGGGGAACCTCGGGAATGCGGTGGCGGGTCTGGATGACGGTGGCATCTTGGGTCTTCGTGGTAGTTTCCACCCCTGCCACACGCTCAAAGAAGGCCCGGATCGAAACCGCGTTCGTGGTGTCATCAGCCCCCTGGTCGATCACCTTGAACCGGTCCTCGGGCGTCAGAACAGCCGCCGAGACCTGCACGCCTCCCGTTCCCCAGCCATAGGGCATGGGCATTTCCCGGCTGGCAAAAGGCACCTGAT
>JBCAZO010000206.1:0-5314 GCA_038532975.1 Pseudomonadota bacterium | reverse complement strand
ACGCGTTCGGAGGGTTGATCGCGAGCATTACAGGGTATCTTTATGCCCGTGATTATTCCACTGGAATATTGGGCCACGCACTCACGCAATTCATTGAAAAAAACAAGGCGTTTTATCGCAAGTCCAGAGATCGGATGCGAAGATAGGCTCCCTCAAAATGGTTTGCGTTATGTCAACGCCCTGTCGCATTCAGCATGCAACTTTGCGACAGGATCAAACACAGAGCGCTTAATGACCAACTCATCCGACAGCCTTCTCAACCCGCAATCCATCGCAGTTTACGGAGCCTCTGAGCGCGCATCTTCCCCCGGAACACATATTTTTCGGAACCTTACAGGTCAGGGTTATGGCGGGGACGTGGTTGCAATTAATCCCAAGTATGACTCGCTCGGAGGTCAGCCGTGCGTCCCCTCTCAAGAGGCCGCTGGAACCCGAGCTGACTTAGCCATCATCGCCATTCCTCCAAGAGCCGTTCCCGGCGCTCTGCGCGACTGCGCGTCGGTGGGGACAAACACAGCAATCGTAATTACCGCCGGCTTTGTTGACGGCGACGGTCCAGCCGGAAAACAGCGACTTCTCAACACAGCCAAGGCTGGCAACATACAGATCATGGGGCCGAACTGCCTGGGGCTTGTCCGCCCGTATCTTCGCCTCAACGCGACCTTTCAACCAGCCCTTCCACCAGAGGGTAGCCTTGCCTTGATTTCGCAATCCGGCGCAATCTGTTCAAGCATGGCGGACATGGCGGAACAGGATGGTCTTGGCTTCAGCCTGATGATGTCACTGGGTAATTCATTTGAGCTTGGATTGGGCGATGCCATTGAGATGGCCGCCGACGACGCACGCACAAAAGTAATCCTTGTCTATGTAGAGGGGGTTCGAAATGGCCCTAAATTTCGTTCCGCGCTGCGCGCCGCTTGCAAGGTCAAACCAGTCATTGTCCTAAAGGCAGGTCGTCATGCCGATGGTGCCGCTGCTGCGGCCACGCACACAGGCGCGCTTGTTGGATCAGACGCAGTATTTTCAGCGGTGCTACGAGAAACAGGCGCTGTTCAAGTCGCCACACTCGGCGAACTTCTGGATGTAGCGCGCTTCATGTCTTCTTACCAGAAACCCTGCCGAAATCGTCTTGCCATTGTAACAAATGGTGGTGGTGTCGGGGTCCTGACCGCAGATCGTCTTTCCGACCGGTCGCTGCCGATTGCACCCTTGCCCCAAGACGTTTGCAACAGCCTCGAAGGGCAACTCAGCCCAAACTGGTCAAGACGCAACCCGCTCGATATTGTTGGCGATGCCACCGCCTCAGAATTCAAAAAAGCTCTGGATGCTTGCCTGCAAAGTGACGAATTTGATGCCGCCCTGGCCCTTTTGAGTCCGCAATCCATGACAGCACCGGATCAGGTGGCAGATGCAGTGCTGGAGGTACACCACCGGTATGACAAACCGGTCCTGTCCTGCTTTTTGGGCGGGCATTCGGTTTCATCCTCTCGCACCAAATTGCGCAGGCATGGTATCCCCGACTTCAACCGCCCCGAAGAAGCTGTGCGGGCGTTTGCCGCTGCGGTCAAGGCGGGTGTGCGATCTGCCCATGTGGATGATGTACCAAAACTGAAGGGGACAAAACGATCCACGCTGACCAAGGCCATCCGTTCCTTGGGCACGCTAACACCCGGTATGCTCAGTGACATCGCCTCTCGTAGGTTGCTGTCCGTCGCGGGCATTCCCTGCCCGGTCCCCGAACTTGCGGCCACAGATGACGAGGCTCTCGCGATCTTTGAGAAACTTGGGGCGCCTGTCGTTCTGAAAATCGTGTCTCCCGAGATATCTCACAAAAGCGAAGTCAACGGCGTGCGCTTGAACCTGCGGTCTCAACCCGAAGTGGCCACCGCCTTTCAAGACATATGCGACACCGCAAAACGCATAAGGCCGGATGCCAACATCCTTGGGGTTTCTGTTGAACCCATGGTGCAACCGGATGATGCACGGGAAGTTCTGATTGGCGTTACACGCGACCCGGCCTTCGGGCCCGTCATCACATTTGGCGCAGGAGGCACTCTGGTCGAACTCTTAGGAGATGTAGCAACCGGTATGCTTCCTCTGAGCCGCAACGCGGCTGTCGAATTGATTGGCCGTACCCGCGTTGCACGCCTTTTGGGTTCGTTTCGTAATATGGCTCCAGTGGACACGGACGCCCTTGTGGATGTTTTGATGCATGTGTCTGATCTCTGCCTGGCTATGCCCATGCTTGAAGAGATGGATATCAATCCGCTGATTGTTGCGCCTTCAGGGCTTTGTGCCGTGGACGTTCGTATCCGTCTGGGTTCGAACAATCCCACGCTTAGGCTGACTGGTCAGCATTAGCATCTTGATGCCTTCCGCCACGATAATCAGTGGCAAGGCAAGCGCTACAATCCATTGCCAATGAAGAATATCCAGCGGAACAGTGTGCAAAATCGCCTGGAAAAACGGAAGGTAGACAGCCATCACCTGCAGGGCGAGCATGCTCAGAAGTGCCAGAAGGAGTGCCTTGTTTGACCCCCAGCCAATAGTAGTGACTGGTGTTCGAAATGAGCGAAAAGCAAAAACGGACATTTTTTCGAACACAACCATGGCTGTGAAAGCCAGGGTGTTGGCCAAGACAGGATCAACCGGCAGGAATTTGTAAAACAAAAACAAACTCGCCCCGCCCGTATAGAGCCCAAACCCCAGAATCATCAGAAACCCCGCCCGCCCCAAGATGGGTTCAGTTGGCTTGCGCGGTGGTTGTTTCATCTGATCAGGCTCGCTCTTCTCCAACCCCAGCGCGACCGCCGTGACACCATCGGTGATCAGGTTCATCCAGAGTATCTGTGTTGCCAGAAAGATCAGAGGTCCGCCGATGATGAGGTTGGCCACAAGGGCGACCACCTCGCCTGCGTTGGAACTCAGCAAGTAGCGCACGAATTTCTTTATGTTTGCAAACTGCCGTCGACCTTCTGCCACCGCATTAACAATCGTCGTAAAGTTATCGTCCAAGAGGATAAGGTCTGCCGCCTCTTGTGCGACATCCGTGCCCCGCTGTCCCATGGCAACACCAATATCGGCACGCTTCAATGCGGGTGCATCGTTCACACCGTCACCCGTCATGGCGACAACCGCACCTGTACTTTGCAATGCTGTAACCAGACGTAATTTATCCGCCGGACGTGTTCGGGCAAAAATCACGTCACGCTTTAGCAAGGGGGCCAAATCTGCATCCGAAATCGCTGCCAGTTCCTTGCCGGTGACAACCTTATCGGCGGGCAAGTCCATTTGACCGGAAATCGCGCGTGCTGTGACAGGGCTGTCACCGGTAACCATGATCACTCGAATACCCGCATCCCGCGCTCGCACTATAGCACCGGGAACCTCTTGGCGTGGGGGATCAATCAAGCCAACAAAGCCTAACAGAACGAGGCTTTCGTCATCCAAATTGCCTTGCGTGGCCGCACGGTCGGCAAGCGCCAGCACACGCAAGCCTTGTGCCGCCATGCTTTCATGTACAGCGTTGAGTTCTTTGCGCAATTCCGCATCGATCCTTTTGTCTTCGCCAGACATCGCGACAAAGGCGCACTTTTCCAGAACAACTTCTGGCGCGCCCTTGACCAAGAGACGAAAACAGCCATCACGCTCAACCAGCATCGCCATGCGTTTGCGCTCGCTGGAAAATGGCATTTCTTCCTGTACGTCTGCAGCCTGCGCTTCGCCCAATTGCTGCACCAATTCGAGCAACGCAACTTCTGTCGGACTACCCAAGGACTGAACATTGTTTTGTTGGTCGGTGTAGCGCGACGCATGCGTGCATATGGATGCCACATCAATGAAGCGCTGGATCACGCCAGACTGATTTTTGGCCGTAATGTCCTTGATCGCATCACACCCGGCATCATACCACGACCCAGCTAACCAGAAACGCGTCGCAACCATCTTGTTCTCAGTCAGAGTTCCTGTCTTGTCGGTACAAATCACAGACGCCGCGCCAAGAGTTTCAATCGCCTGCATACGACGAACAAGCGCCTTTCGGCGCACCATGGCGGATGCACCAAGTGCCAGAGTTATTGTCACAACCGCAGGAAGCCCTTCGGGCACCATGGCCACAGCCAGTGATATCGCTGTGAGCATCATGTCGAGAATTGGCTGCCCGGTCAGCAATCCCAGGCTTGCGACGGCAACTCCGACACCTATCGAAAATATCCCAAGCCACCATGCAAGCCGGCCCAAAGCCTGTTGAAGCTGTGTTGGACGCCGATCAATGCCTCCTGTTAGCTTTGCAATTTCTGCAAAACTGGTGTTGGACCCTGTAGCCGTGACTTCGGCCTCTGCGGTCCCAACTACAAGAGAGGTTCCCGCAAAAACTGGCTCATCCTCAACCTTTGGCACCGGCATGGATTCTCCGGTCAGGATGCTTTCGTTCAATTCCGCATCCCGCGACACAACAAGGTTTCCGTCAGCGGCAACGCGGTCACCGGTGCTGAGGACAAGAAGGTCGCCAGGCACAACTTCGGCGGCAGGTATACGCTCTTCGACGCCGTCACGCCGCACTGTCGCGAGCGGACTCAATAAATTTGTCAAAGCAGCCAGAGCTTTCTCCGCGCGCCATTCCTGCACGAATCCCAGGACTGCGTTCAAAACGATGACGGCGGCGATAACCATGGCATCAATCGTTTCACCCAACAGCGCCGCGGCGACGACTGCCAAGGCCAGGATTACGATCAGGGGACTGGTGAACTGTCTGAGGATGGCCTGCCATATCGGAGGTGGAGGCACTTGTGGAAGTTCATTCAAACCATGTTCATGGCGCGCGCGAAGCACCGCGTCGGCACTGAGCCCCGGGCGTGACTTTGAGTCGGTCATAGCCGCAAAATGAGACACGCATGGCAACATCCCATTGAGCAATATCAACCAACACTCTTTTTGAAATGATATCGTTCGAACATCAGCAAGAGGAGATCAAAATATGCCTAAAGCAAAAAGCCCTGAGGTGAGTTCACCACTTGAACCAGAAAAAGTCTGGCAAACATTTACCGATATGCAAAATGGCGGGCTTGGGTCACTCTCCTGGCTTGGCACAAAATGGGTCGAGGCCATGAGTGATTTGGGGTCGGAATGGCTCAGCTTTGTTGCGGATCGCGTGAAAGAAGATGTGAAGCTGCAGCATGAAATGCTTCATGCAAAAACAATCAATGACGTTCAACGCGTACAGGCGGCATTTATCCAGAAAGCTCTTGACCACTTTTCCGGTTTCGAGCCGATAATCATCAAGAGCTTTCTGGATCTGAATAGCACACGACTGAAC
>JBCAZO010000205.1:0-5316 GCA_038532975.1 Pseudomonadota bacterium | reverse complement strand
CAGGAACATCGGCACAATCGAAAGCGAATAGTTCGAGAAGGTCGAATAGGTTTCGTGCTTGAGCCGCGCCAAGGCGACGGTCCACCCATCTGTGATTGCGTAAAGCCCGCCCAGCGCCACTAGGAACATCGCAAGACCGATCGGTACGCGCAGGAAAATCAGCCCCATCAGCACCGGAAAGGAGGCAATGCCGATCTCGAGATTGCTCACCCGTCCATCCCCTGACGGCTGGGCAGAATGACGCGCCCGCTCGCGACCTCCACCACCCGCGCAGCAGCGACATAGACCCCCACCAGTGCAGCAATCCCCGCGGCAGTCAGGCTGGCGGCATAGCTCCACCAGATCGGGAACTGAAGATCATAGGTGGTTTCGTTGTACTGCATTTTTTCCTGCAGACCCGCGTACAGCCGTAGCGCAATCAGGATCAGCACGGCGGCAAAGATCACGTCGATCACCACCTGCAAGGCGCGGTTGACACGAACCGGAAAGCGAGAGCTGAAGATATCAACCGACGCGTGGCCTCCCGAAATCTGGCAGAGCGGCAGGAAACAGAAAATGACAAAGGCCATGCCGACCTCGACCATTTCAGTGTCGCCAAAGAGCGGTCCGATGCCGAGATCCAGCCCGCGTTGCGCGAAATCGGGAAACACGGTTTCCGCCAAGACACTGTGGAAAAAAGAGTTGCCGAGTCCACCGAGGACAGACACGCAGGTGATGAGGATCAGGCCAGTCAAAACCAGCCCACCCAGAACCGCCATGCCGCGTGCCAGTGTCAGAACCAATCGCGGCATCTGCAGCCCCCTGAAGGCACCGCGCCACATCAGATGCGGCGCGATTGAAAAGCTTACTCGCTGGCTTTCGCGATCAAATCACGAGCCTGATCCACAAGCGCCTGCCCGTCAAAGCCTTTGTCGTTCATCTCGGCGATCCATTTGGCTTCAACATCACTCGCAGCTTCTTTCCACTCGGCCACCTGCTCAGGCGTCAGATCGATGATGTTGTTGCCGCGCTCTTCTGCGAGTGCGCGCGCCGGAGCGTCGGACTCTTGCATGATTTTGCCCGCAAGTGCCGAAAAATCCCCGCCCGACTGGCTATCGATGGCAGCCTTCAGATCATCCGGCAGGCTTTCGTATTTTGCCTTGTTCATCGCAAAGATAAAGGCAGCCGTGTAGAGCGCCTCATCACCAAACGTCGTATGGTTTTCAACAAGTTCAGGAACCTTCAGCGCAGCGGTAACTTCCCAAGGGATCACGCCGGCATCAATCACACCTTTGGACAAAGCCTCAGGCATCGCAGGCACTGGCATCCCCTTAGGCGTCGCTCCAAGCTCACCGAGCATTCCAGTGATGATCCGGGTCGGACCACGTACGGTCATGCCGTTGAGATCACTGATCTCATCCACAGGCTCCGCCGAGTGAATAACTCCGGGTCCATGCACCCAAACTCCAAGGATTTTGAGATCCTTGAAATCCTTGTCCATCATGTTGGCTTCGGCAAATTCCCAATAGGCACGTGACGTGTCTTCGGCATTGGTCATCATGAACGGCAGTTCAAACACCTCAGCCTGCGGGAACCGACCCGGCGTATACCCGGCAACCACCCAGATGATATCTGCCACGCCGTCCTGAACCTGGCTGACAAGCTCTGGGGGCTTGCCACCAAGCTGCATCGAAGGGAAATGATCAATCTGAATCTTGCCGCCAGAGGCCTCTTCGACACGCTCGGCCCAGGGCTCAAGGATCAGCTTGGGCACATTTGCCTGCGGTGGCAAAAACTGATGCATTTTGAGCGTCACATCTGCCGCCCAAGCACTCGTCGCCATCATTGCCGCGATGGCTACACTTGCCGTCAGCTTGAGACATTTCATGGATTCATCCTCCCAAAAATCGGATTGCCCCTCTGTTCAATCCGCCAAATTAGACCAAAACGATGGCATTATTGTTCTGTTGTTTGCAACCATCAAGGCATGTGTCATCCCGAAAACGAAACTTCAACTTCGCTCAAGCCCTCCACCTGGCCTTTAAGGTGGCTTCCCGGACCAACCGGCCCAACACCTGCCGGTGTCCCAGTCATAATAAGATCTCCTGGCATAAGGCGATAAAACCGCGACAGATGCGCAATGATTTCCGGCACGGACCAGACCATGTCGCTCAGCGGCGCCTCTTGCACACGCTTACCATTGTGATCGAGCCAGATTTTCTGATTACCGATCTCGCCAAATTCTGTTTTGTATGACAACGCCCCAAGGATGGCCGCGTTTTCAAAATCCTTGCCAAGATCCCATGGGCGACGCTTTTCCTTGGCCTGCGCTTGCAAGTCGCGCCGTGTGAGGTCAATGCCGCACCCATAGCCGAAAACGGCCTCCATTGCATCATCAGCCGAGGCATTTGCCACCTCACGATCCAGCGCGACGACAAATTCCATCTCATAATGGCAATTATCCGTCTCCGGCGGGATCGGAATTTGTGCGCCACTCGGGCAATAGGCATGGGCCGATTTGTTGAAGTACCATGGCGCTTCGCGATCCACCTCGTTGCCCATTTCGGCGGCGTGCGCTGCATAATTGCGCCCAACACAAAAGATGCGCCGAATTGGGAACTGCAAATCATGTCCCGCCACGGGCACCATCGGGTTTTGGGGCGGCTCAAAAAGCGTTTTCGTGGGCATCAGAAAGTCTCCCTTTGTGCAAAAGATATGCGCAGGTCCGGCGCATGGTCGCAACGGTCAAAATGGATGGGGCTTGTGCGCGGCGGAGAAGCCGTGGCATGTGCCAGAGCATCACGGTTTATCATGACGCCGTTGCGGGAGTACTTCAGAACGTTCAAATAGGTCCAACTCGCATGCTATTCAAACGTTACGCCATATATTTCACCCCCACTCCTGGCCCTCTGGCCGAGTTTGGCGCGCGTTGGCTTGGGTGGGATGCAACAACAGGCCAGGTGCCACCGCCGCCCGACATCCGGGAACTTGCCGATATCAGGCAAGAGATCACTCAAATCCCAAGCAAATACGGTTTTCACGCAACGATCAAGCCTCCTTTTCGCCTGGCCGAAGGACAAACTGAGTCAGCTCTTTGTGCGGCGCTTGAAACATTCTGCGCAAGTTTCGCACCTGCGAGGTTAGAGCGTCTTTCTCTCCAGCGCTTGGGTCGGTTTCTGGCTTTGGTCCCTGAGGAAGACACATCGGCGCTCAACAAACTCGCGGCACACACCGTCCAAGACCTTGATCCGTTCCGTGCTCCTTTGACAGAGACTGAGATTGCAAAGCGACGGGCAGGCAACCTAAGCCCCGAGCAAGACGCGCTTTTGCTGCGATGGGGCTATCCGTATGTGATGGAGGCCTTTCGGTTTCATATGACGCTCACCGGAAAAATACCCAAAGCGCAGGCGCAATCCGTGCAAAGCATTCTGGAATCGCATGTTATGCCACTTGTGTCCCGCCCTTTTGACATTGACGCCCTTAGCCTGGTCGGCGAGGACGCTAAGGGACGGTTCCATGTGATCCAAAGGCTTATGCTGACAGGAAAATAATATAATAATCAGAAACTTATTTGATATTTAGGTGCGTATTTCGTGCCCATCTGAGCAGTTCATACATACCTCCAATGGCTACAAACGCGCCAATTTGGTCATTTTCTCGCCCTTTTCCTTAACTAGGCAGCCTGATGGAAATTTAAGGAATGGAGGGATACATTCATGGATACCATCGTAACAGTCGTTGTCGTTTTGATGGTTTTGTTTGGCGCTGCCCTAATGGGTAAAATGCTCAAAGACATCTTCCCGGGTACTATGTTTGGTGCATCCAAAAAGCGTGAAACCAACGATACGCCGGCTGAATGATATGTGATTTTGCGGTCTGAGAAGAAAATTCAAATCGCAACTTCCTTATTAACACTGCAATCAAACGCGCGTGAGGGCCGCTAAATATGCGGCGCGTTTGAGCTTGCAGTGCCACTTCTAAACCTTCCGGAAATCTTAACCTTTTGGTGCGAAACCAAAAATGTAATCGGCGCGCCGAAGAATGACCTTTGAACTGTCACAAGTTTTTCACAACTTGTTCATCGCGATGTCGCGTTCTTCTCACAGTGTCGGCTTTGTAAAAGTCCCCAGTTTTTTCAAGTTATTTTAGTACCTAACAGAGCGGTCTTTCGGGGCCGCTCGTTTTCTTTTTGGGCCCTCGACACACACCCGTCTCAAAGAGACAGGTGCGCGGGCGTGACCAATTGACCCCATCACCTCGATCTTCTTGAATTGGCACATACGCAAAAGTATGTCGAATGCATGGCTCGCTCTTCTTCACGTCTGGGACCCGGTGACTGGCTCAAGGCCGGTGCAAAAGCATTGGCAAGTGCCGGGCCGGATGCGCTGAAGGCTGAACAGCTTGCTGTCAGGCTGAAGGTCTCGAAGGGTTCATTTTACTGGCACTTCCGCGATGTTCCGGCCTTTCAGAAATCGCTCTTGCAAGAGTGGGAGGTCAATGCCCTGACGCTTAGCGAGGAGGTGAGGGATGCGCATGATGCCCCAGTGGCGAAGCTGCGTTCGCTAGCGCAGGCTTTCGCAACACTTGATAAGCTAGAAATGGCAGTGCGAAGCTGGGCACAATCCCACAAAGGCGCGCGCAGGTCGGTGGAACGAATTGACGCCACACGACTTGGATTTTTGCAGGATGCGCTGACTGAGGTTGGCATCGCCAATCCCGAAATGGCGCGAATCATCTATGCGGCGGCGATTGGCATGAACGGCGTGGGAAAACACGCCCCAAGCGACAACGCGGCGGCCATTGGATCGCTGGTCGATCTCGTTCTTGCATTGCGATAACTATGCGACTGCTTCTCACCTTCCCTCTACTCTTTGGGCTGCTTCAATGCAGCGGGGATGAAACACTCTCCGGGTACGGCGCCTCTGATGCGGTTTGGAAACTAGTTGAAATTGACGGGCAAGCCTTCTCAGCGAATGCCACGGTGCAATTTCCCGAAGAGGGTAAAATTACTGGCGAAGGCCCATGCAACCAGTTCTTTGGCGTACAGGCAGAGCCTTATCCTTGGTTTAAGGCCGAAAACATTGCCAGCACGCGTCGCGCCTGCCCCGATCTGGACGCTGAGACGTGGATGCTGCAAAGCCTTGAAAAGATGACGCTGGCTGAAGTGTCTGTCAATACACTAATCCTGAGCAACGATACAGGCAGGCAGATGGTTTTTGAAGCGGTTCGTTAGCCTTTCTCCACTTGAGCAGCGTAGCGCGTAATGAACCGTCCTCGTGCCTCCGGCAACGGCTTGTTTCCCACCTCTGGCGCCAGAGAATGTGACAGGAAGTATCC
>JBCAZO010000204.1:0-5316 GCA_038532975.1 Pseudomonadota bacterium | reverse complement strand
ATACCGAGCATGGGTTTGCCATCTACAAGATCGCGGCGTTGGCCAATGGCGCTACCCCAGTGGAAGTGCCCGAGCGGGAGCGGGTGACGGATGTGGATGCCATCCTTGCAGCCTGCACGGATGCCACAAAACTTGTCTTCATAGCCAATCCCAACAACCCAACCGGCACTATGATCGGCGAGGCGGAACTGGCACGGCTGGCTGACGGCCTGCCGCCACAGGCGATGCTGGTAATCGACGGGGCCTATGCGGAATATGTTGACGGCTATGATGGCGGTGCGTCGCTGGTCGAGACCCGCGAAAACGTGGTCATGACGCGCACCTTTTCCAAGCTTTATGGTCTTGGCGGTCTGCGTGTGGGCTGGGGCTATGCGCCTGCGCCGGTGATTGACGTCATCAACCGCATTCGCGGACCTTTTAACCTGAGCCAGGCGGCACTGGTTACGGCCGAGGCAGCGGTGCGAGACACAGCATGGGCCGAAAAATGTCGCTCTGAGAACACGCGGCTCCGCGCCTGGCTGGCCGAAGCCCTTGCCGAGCACGGCGTCGTCTCGGATACATCCACCGCCAATTTCGTGCTGGCGCGCTTTGCCGACCGGGCACAGGCCGAGGCCTGCGACACCTACCTTCAGGCCTCCGGCCTCATTGTACGGCGTGTGGCAGGGTATAACCTGCCGCATTGTCTGCGCATAACGGTGGGCGATGAACCGAGCTGTCGCAGGGTGGCCCATGCGATTGGGCAGTTCATGGGCGCAGGGGCGCCCGGAGGCCAAGCATGAGCCAGATTTATGACCGCGTGGCGCTCATCGGGTTAGGCCTGATCGCGTCCTCGATGTTCTGGGCCATGAAACGCGGTGGCTTGGTCAAAGAAGTGACAGGATATGCGCGGTCATCCAAGACGCGGCAGACAGCCCGTGACATCGGCTTATGCGATGTCGTCTGCGACAGCGCCGTAGAGGCGGTGCGTGATGCTGACCTTGTGGTGCTGTGTGTGCCGGTGGGGGCGATGGGTGCGGTGGCCGAAGAAATCGCACCAGCGCTGAAACCCGGTGCCACGGTGAGCGATGTTGGCTCTGTCAAACGCGCCGTGATCGACGCCGTCGCGCCGCATTTGCCCAAAGGTGTGCATTTCGTTCCGGCACACCCCATGGCGGGCACGGAATACTCCGGTCCGACCTCTGGTTTTGCGGAACTCTTTGATGAACGCTGGACCCTGATCGTGCCACATGGCGCAGATGAGGCGGCGACAAAACGGCTTGAGGCTCTGTGGCGGGGCATGGGCGCCCTCACCGAGCGCATGGAGGTTGAACACCACGACCAAGTCTGCGCGGTGGTGAGCCATATTCCGCACCTCATCGCTTACACAATGGTGGGAGTGGCCGATGACCTGCGCCGCGTCTCGGACCGTGAGGTGGTCAAGTTCTCTGCTGGTGGCTTTCGCGACTTCACCCGCATCGCGGCCAGTGATCCGACAATGTGGCGCGACGTGTTTCTCAACAACAAGGATGCCACACTCGATATCCTGGGCCGTTTTAGCGAGGAGCTGTTCAAGCTGCAAAGTGCCATTCGCGCAGGCGACGGTGAGCACCTGCATAGATATTTCACCCGGACACGCGAAATCCGCCGTGGTATTATTGAAGCAGGGCAAGATACTGGCGCCCCCGATTTCGGGCGCATAAAGAAGGCAGAGTAAGATGCGAGTGGCGTTCCTTTTTCCTTTTGTTTTAGCAAGTTGTGCATTGGGTGGCGGCAAGAATGATGCCCCCGACCTTGTCGCGCGCGGCAACCTGTGTGGTGTGCCGGGAATTGAGGGAACTGTCATTGGTACGGTCGAGGGCCCGGGCGCATGTGGCATCTCGAATGCGGTCTCTGTGACCTCGGTCGGCGGAGTTACGCTAAGCCAGGCGTCGAGCATGAACTGTAAGACGGCGCGCGTTCTGCATAGCTGGACCACCACGCAGGCCATTCCGACCATTGGCAACACTGGCGGTGGCGTGCGCAGCTTAAAGGTGGCGGCGCACTATGCTTGTCGAACCCGCAATCACCAGCGTGGCGCGCGGCTCTCAGAGCATGGCAAAGGCAATGCGATTGATATCTCGGAGTTTCGGCTGGCTGATGGCAGCTCGATCTCGGTGCTTGAGGATTGGGGTGGCGGGAAGCGTGGCAAGATCCTACGTAACTTGCACAAATCGGCCTGTGGACCGTTTGGAACCGTGCTTGGTCCGGAATCGGATCGCTTCCACAAAACTCATTTTCATCTCGACACTGCAGACCACCGCGGCGGGTCATACTGTCGTTAAAGCGTTTCGAGAAAAACTCGAGTCACAGATTTCCGCGAAACGCTTTAGCGCAACACCAAACGGGGCGCCGGGCCAATCGGAACGGGGCCGAGCAGCACGCGTCCGCCACGCAGCCCCAACGGGATGTCGAGTGTCTTGGGGTTGCCCGCCAGTTGCGACATCAGCGACAGACCGTCTTCAAGTGACTGGCCAAATCCCTCTGGGATAGCGCCGGTCTCAACCGCCAGTTTTAGAATATCGCGCCAATTGCGCGCTTTGATCGTGATTTCACCTTCTGGGATGCCCGCCGTATCGACTGTTACTTCGCCTGCGGCCTGCAATTCCAGTTGACCCCACCGCGCCTCGGCCAGTCGTAGATTGATCTTGCGCGGTTGGGGGCGGGCGGTCTGGATGGCGTTAATGTCCCAAGGCGCATCAAAATCCACAGTCAGATCCGCAGACAGCGCGTCCAGCGTGTCTGGCAAGGTGCCATTGGGGTCAATCTGTACCCGCCAATCGAGCGCAGGCGAGAACCCGTCGGCCTTGAACCCCAATCGATAACTGTTTTCGGCGACAGGCTGGCGCTCAACCGCCAAGGTCAGTGCCTTTACGCGGGCTGGCTCGCGCGCGCCTTCTTCCAAGATACTCAGCGCCTCCGCGGTTAGCGTTAAGCGATCCAGCGGCAGGGTTGTCGCGGCCTCTGTTACAAGGCTGGCGCGCATATCTTCGCTGGCAAGATCATATTTTGCCAGCGGTGTTGCGATACGCTGTACGTTGGGCCAGACGGCGATCACATGGTTCGGCTTGTAGCTGAGTGCGAAAATCTGGAAAAACGGTGCTTCCCAGGCCAGGCCGGTTTCTGGATCGGCCAGAGAGACATCGCTGAAAGTCGTGTCGAACCGGTTGGGAAACCCCTTGGTTTCAATCGACGATACATCGGCCAGCCAACCCTCAGCGCGACGGTCCTCAAACCATGTTTTGAACGCCGTATTGGCACCGGTGGAGCCAACCGCCCAATAGATCGACCAAGCCAGCGCCGCGATCACAATAACCGTCAGGAGTGCCCGCATCTGCCCGGCCCCTCTTTTCTGTACCTTTGGAATGGTGTTTAGAGCGATTGCACGAAAGGTAAAAGCGTGAGAGGCGGGAATATGACGATGTGGGTGTTTGGCTATGGGTCGCTGGTCTGGAACCCCGGGTTCGAGCCAAGCGCGCGCGAACTGGCCACCTTGCCCGGCTATCACCGCAGTTTTTGTATGCGCTCGATCCATCATCGCGGCACAGAGGCAGAGCCAGGGCTTGTACTGGCGCTTGATGAATACCCCGACGCCGCTTGTCGTGGCATTGCGCTGGCTGTTGCCGAGGGGCAGGAAGACAGCGTTCTTACGTACCTGCGTGAACGCGAACTCATCTCTTCGGCCTACTTGGAAAAGAATTTGGGGCTGCAGCTTGATGATGGCCGCGAGGTCGAGGCCGTCACTTATGTTGTGGACACCGAACATGTGCAATATTGCGGCGGGATCGCGCCGGAGGAACAGGCGCAGATCATTTCGCAAGCCATCGGGGGGCGCGGTCCAAATGATGAATATCTTTACCAGACCCAGGCCCATCTGGCCGAGCTTGGCATCTCTGATCCTGATCTGGAGTGGCTTGTTGAACGGGTCCGGAGCCTGCGCGCATAAGACCTTGGCTTGATCGCCCCAAACGCGTAGGGTGAGGCCAAGAAAAACAGTGCCGGGAGCCGCGCAGATGGACTTGCCGGACCGTGAGGTCGAGCCGCAGTTTTCACACCCCATCAGACAGATTGTTCTGATGCTCATTGTGCTGGGTTTGACCTGCGCCGGGGCCTTTTTACTCTTGCCGAGCGTCCTGCCTGTGTTTCAGGCCAACCCCTATCTCAACGGATTTATCCTGTTCGTCTTCGTCATCGGCGTGTTTGCCTGCTTCTGGCAGGTCATTCAGTTGATGGGCTCAAAACGCTGGATCGAGGGGTTTGTTGCGAACGTCCCTGGTCATGAGATTACCACGCCGCCGCAGCTCCTTGCCCCATTGGCCACGCTTTTGCGTCAACGCAAAGGCAAGCAGATGAAAATCGCGTCCACCTCGGCGCGGTCCATTCTGGATTCGGTGGCGCAACGCATCGACGAGGCGCGGGAGATTACGCGCTACATCGTTAATATGTTGATTTTTCTGGGGCTTTTAGGGACATTCTATGGCCTGGCCACAACGGTCCCCGCGGTGGTCGACACGATTAGGAGCCTCGCCCCCCAGGAAGGCGAAGGCGGCGTTGATGTATTCAACCGGCTGATGACCGGTCTTGAGGCCCAGTTGGGCGGCATGGGTGTGGCCTTTGCCTCGTCTCTTTTGGGACTGGCCGGTTCACTTGTCGTCGGACTATTGGAACTCTTTGCGGGTCACGGTCAGAACCGGTTTTACCGCGAATTGGAAGAATGGGTCTCGACCATCACACGGGTGGGATTTGCCGCAGGTGATGGCGATGGCGCGGGCGAGGCTGGGGTCATCGCCGGAGTAGTGGATCACATGGCCGAGCAGATGGAGAGCCTTCAAACCATGCTCACTCAATCGGATGTGAATCGCGCGATGGTGGATGAGAAGCTGGGTCTTCTGGCGGACTCGGTCGAGCGTCTGACCCACCGGATGAGTGAGAACAACCCAATGAACGAGGCATTGGCCCGGGTGGCCCACGGTCAGGAAGCGTTATTGGAAAAGCTCTCCGACCGGGCGGATATACCAAGCGATGGCATTGATGCCGAAAGCCGAATGCGCCTGCGGTCTATTGACGTGCAGATGCTGCGCATCCTCGAAGAGATTAGCGCAGGCCGACAGGAAAGCATGTCAGAGCTGCGCGGCGATCTGTCGGCGTTGACAAAATCCATTGCACAGCTTGGTTTGCAAGCCCGTCGCTCGGGCGGATCATAGGAGCGCGTCTCGATGGCCCTCTCGCGGCGCACAGGTGCACGGTTTCAGGCCTCGATCTGGCCCGGCTTTGTGGATGCGATGACCGGTCTTTTGCTGG
>JBCAZO010000203.1:0-5356 GCA_038532975.1 Pseudomonadota bacterium | reverse complement strand
TATTTCCCGCAAAAAGAAAGACTACGCGTGTGTTTTGAGGGCTATGGCAAGATCGCCATATCCGGTAAAGCGATATTCATACGCCAGGCCCAGACGCTCAGCGCACTCTTCGGCCTTGGCCCGCAGGGCAGGGTCCTCGATCTGGGCCTGATAGACCAGCTTGGTATAGTTGCCGAAGAGCATATCGCGCAGCTCGGGATGCCGGTCGAGGCCCATGGGTTTCCACACGAAGGCGTCGAATTGTTTGACCAGAAAATCCGTCAGGTAAAAGGCGGTGATCTCGTCGCGCGCGGCAAAAGCCTCGTTGCCCTCGAAGAACGAATAGCAATGTGGCCCCTCGATCATCTCGACGCCGAGCTCGTCGCATTTGGCCTGCAAAAGCCCACCCGTGCCGCAATCGGCGTAAACGACGAAGATGCGCTCATAGGTGTCTCGGTGCCTGAGAACAGTCTCCTCCACCGCGTTGGTAATTTTGTCTGGATAAAGATGGTATTTGGCGGGCAGGCATTGCAGAACCATGTGGTCCCAGCCATTGGCAGATTTGAGCGCCAGGATCTCGCGCGCCAGCGCGCCACAGGCGATGAGCAGGATTTGCCCGGTTCCCTTTGGCGCCAATCCATCTTCGGTCAGGATATCATCGCTAGGCAGCATTGAGCTTTACCGCTGTGCCGTAGGCTACTAATTCAGACGCCCCCCGCGCGATCGAAGAGGTCTCAAGCCGAACCGCGACAACCGCATCGGCCCCCAATTGCCTGGCTTCATCAAGCATACGGTCAATGGCCTGCTCGCGGGCCCCGGCCATGAGGGAGGAGTATCCCTGAAGCTCACCGCCGACCAACTGTTTCAGGCTTGCGATAATATCGGTGCCCACATGCTTTGCACGCACGGTTGATCCGCGGACAAAGCCCAGGGTTGTCGTGATGTCATGTCCGGCGATGGTGGGTGTGGTGACATAGAGCATTTAGTGTTTCATCCCGTCATAATGGTCCTCTTCGGCGTTACCGACACGCTCCATGATCACGCGGAAGACCACATAGGCGACAAGGGCCGCCGGGATCAGAGCGAGCCAGCCAAAGGGAAGCTCAAGCGCGGCTGCGGCCAGAACCCCAAGCCAGACGGTCACGGCAGCGGCGGCAATGACGCAGACGATAATCAGTACAAGCTTGTCCAAGGGCATGTGCATTCTCCTACTGGTCCAAAGATAAGCCTTCCGGATCAAACAAAAAACCCTGCCGCAGGCGCGACAGGGTTTAATTTCGGGCATACGCCACTGGATTACCCCGTAGCGCCCTGATTGTGCTTGCGGCCGACCAGTTCCTTGGCTGTTTCCACAGCAACCGCCGCGTCCCGGCAATAGGCATCTGCGCCGATGGCCTTGCCGAATTCCTCGTTCAAAGGCGCGCCGCCCACGAGGACGATATAGTCATCGCGGATGCCCTGTTCGACCATCGTGTCAATCACGACCTTCATGTAAGGCATCGTGGTGGTCAGAAGAGCAGACATCCCCAGAATATCAGGCTGTTCGGTCTCAATCGCTTCGAGGTAGTTTTCCACCGGGTTGTTGATGCCCAGATCGACCACCTCAAATCCGGCGCCTTCCATCATCATGCCGACAAGGTTCTTGCCGATGTCGTGGATGTCGCCCTTGACCGTGCCGATCACCATCTTGCCCACACGCGGTGCGCCGGTTTCGGCCAGAAGCGGTTTGAGGATCGCCATGCCGCCCTTCATCGCGTTGGCCGCCAGAAGCACCTCAGGCACGAATAAAATCCCGTCACGGAAATCTTTGCCAACGATGGTCATGCCGCCCACCAACGCCTCGGTCAGCACCTTGTAGGGTTCCCACTTGCGTTCCAGCAGGATGTTCACACCCTCTTCGATCTCTTCCTTGAGACCGTCATAGAGGTCATCCCACATCTGTTGGACAAGTTCCTCGTCGTCGAGTTCGCTGAGGATGATGTCGTCTTCTTCGTCGGACATGAGCTTTATCCTTGGGGCTCGGGCGCACTCGCGCGCGCGTGTATACTGACTGAGCTTTCGCCGAAAGTTCCGGAATTCACTGTTCGAATTGCGACATAGGCGGCTCTTTCCCCGACTTCTAACGTAGATTTGCGCGGCTATGGTGTGAAAACTTTCGAAGGGATATATGAGTTTATTGCATATGTTCTTCTTTTGTTCCAAAATCACCTCATGCGGGATAAACCTATCTCAATTGATCCGGCTTTGCGCCGTGCCGGGCGTGGAGCAGTTAGTAATGCGACAGGGCGATTTGAAGCGCATGAACGCGCGTTTGAGGCGGATGGCTGGGACATAGAAGAAGAGTCGCGCCCGTTGCGCACAGAGGTCAGCCCGGAGCGCCCACGCAAAATGATAACGTATAACCGTTCCCCGGATTTGCCGTTTGACCGGTCGATCAACCCGTATCGAGGGTGTGAGCATGGGTGTATCTATTGTTTTGCGCGGCCCACGCATGCTTGGCTGGGATTATCCGCTGGGTTGGATTTTGAAACCCGGCTGATTGCTCGGCCGGAGGCGCCGCAGGTTTTGGCCAAGGAGCTGAGGAAGACGTCATACCGTGTCGCGCCCATCGCCATCGGAACCAACACAGACCCCTACCAGCCGATTGAAAAGACGCATGAAATCATGCGCGCCTGTCTTCAGGTTTTGTCTGATTTCAATCATCCGGTAGCCATCGTCACCAAAGGCAGCTTGATTGAGCGCGACATCGACATCCTGTCGGACATGGCCGCGCGCGGGCTGGCGAAAGTCGGGATTACAGTGACCACGCTGAATGCGGATATCTCGCGCAAACTAGAGCCACGCGCGCCGGCACCGAAGCGGCGATTGAGGATAATCTCGCGATTGGCCGAGGCCGGTATTCCGGTGCGCATCATGACCTCTCCCATTATTCCCGGGCTGACCTGTCACGAGATTGAGCCATTGCTTGCCGCCGGGGCCAAAGCGGGGGCGACAGCGGCAACCTGGGTCATGCTGCGCCTGCCGCTGGAAGTATCGCCGCTCTTTCGGGAATGGTTGGCCGAGCATGTGCCGCACCGTGCAAAGCGGGTGATGGGCCTGGTCCGAGCGATGCATGGCGGCAAGGATTATGCCGGTGATTGGGGCCGCCGGATGCGCGGGCAGGGGGCCTATGCCGAGGTGATCGCGCAGCGGTTTAAGCTTGCGAGCAAGCGTTTGGGTTTGGATCAGGAAATGTCGGACTTGCGCTGTGACCTGTTTGCGCCGCCCACGGCACCGGGGGATCAATTGTCATTGTTTGAGTAAGTGGAATTCACTCAGAGCAAGGGCCTTAAGCGCGTCTGCGGCGTCTGCGGCGCTCTCGCTCCGGCGCGCCTGCGCCCTCTTCGGTGCCATCTACCGCAGAGGAAAACGGGCCGATTGCTTCGGAAATCGCTTCGAGTGTGGGACGCTCTCCACGTGGGCGGGTTTCCAGCGCCTCGCGCATCTGAGACAGATGCTCGGGTTGGGTGCCGCAGCAGCCGCCGATGATTGTGGCCCCTGCATCGCGGGCCATAACAGCATAGTCGGCCATCAGTTCGGGTGTGCCATCATAATGGATATGCCCGTCAACATATTTGGGGATGCCTGCGTTGCCTTTTGCAATTATGGGCCGGTCAGACCCATGAGACGCAAAGCCAAGAATCGTGCGCAACAGGTCTGACGCCCCGACGCCACAATTGGCTCCATAGGCCAAAGGGGCATTGGGAAGCTTTTCCACCAGTTTGGCCATGTCGGCTGATGTCAGGCCCATCATGGTGCGTCCGGCGGTGTCAAAGCTCATCGTGCCGCACCAGGGCATGTCTGCCAGAGCGAACGCCTCGGCGGCGGCCTTGTATTCCTCGGGCGCTGAGATGGTTTCGAGCCAGAGCACATCCGCGCCGCCCTCTTTCAGCCCATCCGCCTGTTCATGGAAAATTTCCACAGCAAGCTCATGCGTGAGGCTGCCCATTGGGGCCATGATTTCGCCGGTGGGACCAACCGAACCGGCAACCACAACCTTGCGGTCCTGACGATCAACGACCTCGCGACCGATCTCGGCAGAGATACGCGAAAGCTCACGCGCGCGCTTTTCCGCGCCGTGCAGCTTGAGGCGCGCAGCATTGCCGCCAAAGGAATTGGTGAGGAACAGGTCCGATCCCGCATCCACTGCCAGCGTGTAAAGCTGCGTGATCCGATCGGCGTGCTCAACATTCCACATCTCTGGCGCATCGCCCGAGCTGAGCCCCATATTGAACAGGTTGGTGCCAGTAGCACCATCAGCAAGGATCCAGTCCCGCTCGGTCAGCATCGCGCTCAGGGCGTTGGTCATGATCTGGCTTTCGTTGTGATGGCATTGGGTGTCTCACACCCCTCGCGCGCGCGCAAATTCATTATTTTCATGATGATTGTGAGCCAGATTGCGATTGGGGCGGCGAATGGAAAGCCACAGATCGGCCAGACCGAGTACCAGACTGGTCCAATTTGGCGCCAGCGCATAGCGCGGCACACGCCTTGGGTTGAAGCTCATTTTGAATTGCGACAAGCCCGTGCCGTGACCGAATTTTGCAGCACACCAGGCAATAGGGCCGCGCTCGGGCGGCAGAGCGGCAAGCGAAAATCGCGGCACATCTGCCGCTTTTGCAGCATCAATGGCGGCAGTGATCAAGGCATGCATAGTGCCGTCAGGTGCATCAGGCGTGGCGCGCATCAGGTCGAGACACCATTCTTGGGTACTGACGTGGAAGCTGGCAAAGGCCACGGTGCGACCCTGCTGACGGGCCAGAAACACAGCTTGATGGCTAAGGTAGTTTGGGCAAAACCGACCCATTGTCATGCCACGCGCCGCGCCCCGCCGTGTTTGCCAGGCGGCGTCGATCCGCGCCAAGTCTTTCCATGGAAGCGCCGCGCCACGCTCGATCACAATACCCGATTGCCCGGCCTGACGCAGTTTACGGCGCAGTTGGCGAAACGCGCGGCCTTGGGTGATAAACTCGGACGGCTTGAGCGCCAGATCATCCGCCACATGCAACGCCCGCCATCCGCGCATCTTGGCAATCGCCGTCATACGGTCATCGGCCTTGTAGACCATGGGAAAAAGCAGTTCCCTGTGTGCTGCCTCTTTCAGAGTGTCAAGCGCCGCTTCGGATGATCCGCCATGAGGTGCAAAAAGCAGGCACAGGCTTTGACCCGGACGCAAAACAGGCAGGCTGACACGACGCGATACGACAAAGCCAGCGTCCCCTTGCCGGCACAAGCCAATTTCGGCGCGAGGTGCTGTTTTGAGGTCTCTTTCGTGCAAATCGCGCCGGTAGATGCCGGAGGGCGTCGATGACGCAAACGGGCGCAGCAGCACCAAAGC
>JBCAZO010000202.1:0-5443 GCA_038532975.1 Pseudomonadota bacterium | reverse complement strand
TGAGCCAGCGGCTCCTGCTGTTGCAGTTCCTGCTTTCGGCCTACATTGCCGCCTGTCTGGTACGCGGACATGTTTTTGGCCTGCGCTGGCTCATGACGATGGGTAAAACAAAGAGAAGAACAAGGTTCAGCCCAAGCGTGACCTGACACATCCGTCTTGCTTTGAATGATAGCCGGTTATGCGTCAGCAGAGCCGCGGCAAGGCAGCCGGTGGCAGGCAAGGCAGCATAAAACAAACGCATGCCTGTAAAGAGCTTATTCTCCAAAAGCATGTCGCGGGTGTTCAGGTTATCGATATAAACAGCCGCGGCCAGCTGCATCAATCCACCTGCACCTCGTGCCGTGCTGGCAATCCACAGAAGGGTCACTACGGCGAAGCAGGTGTTGATTGCGCAGGTTATCTTTGCCGCGGCGTTTACATCCAGCCGGGGTTGAAATTGCTGCGGTTTTGGAAGGGTCAGGCAAGTCATCCAATCGGCAAGGACATAGATCGAGAGGCTGAAGAGGATCCAGAGTACACCCGCCAGTGTGATGGCCGAGAGATCAAGATGTTCCCGCGCGATAAAGGTTTGCACCAGCGGCAGTTGATTGAGCGACATCAAGGCCCAAATCGAAAAGACACCTGTCAGGCCCCAGCAAAACAGCATCAATGCCAAAGGTGACAGCACGCTACGCGTCATGCAGCGGCCTTGAGGTGACGCACACTTTCAAAGATTTCTAAATCGGGCGCACAGAGATTTTCAAGGCGCGAGCGCAAAGCGCACGGGATCGCGGCACGCAGCGGCGCGCGGTTGCGGTGCCAAAGTGGAAGAGGCCCGCCCGTGATATCTCGCAGCGCCGCACGACAGGCCTGCGGATCAGACAAGTCGCCAACGAGGTCAAACCGCGACAGGGCGCGAACGGCACGCGAGACGAGAGGGCCAGTGTTCTGTGTTTGACTCTGGCTTTGGCCCGCGAAATAGAACAGGTATTGAGTGGCCAACCTGAGGGCGGCGCGGGTTTCGAGAAACGCGTCAAGCGTATCAGGCCGCTCCTCGTCGGGGTGTTTTCGTTGAAGGTAGTTGTAGTGAGATACGAACCTGTCCACTGGATCACGCAACAAAGTCAGGAACCCGTAATTCTGCGCTGCCGTGAGGTGCAAGTCGGCGTCGTATTGCACATGCCCCGAAATCATCCGAACACCCCGTGCCACATGGGCGTGCAACTCACGCTTGCGTGCAGCGTAGTCGCTTAGGATATGGGCCTCTCCGGTCAGGCTTAGATCCCCTTGGCCCAGCCGGATGGTGGCCTGTGACGTGAAAAAGCGCATGCGCAGCGCGGCTCCAAAAGACGAGCCGCCGCACTTAGGCACGTGGATGTAGATGAAGCCTGTCACGTTATCCTGATCTCCCTCTCGCGGCGGATTGCATGCCGGATACAACGCCGGTTTGGCGTTAGCCTTTTGGTAAGATTCGCACGGCAGGGTTAACGGGTGCTTAACGTCCAAAGGAGGCCGCACCCGCATGCATATTGTGCATCTGATTACTCGTCTTCTGCGTGCAGGATCAGAAGAAAATACCGTTGAAACAATGCGCTGGCAGCTTGAAGTTGGACATGAAGTCACGCTTATTCATGGCTCTGACGCAGACCCCTTTTGGGACATGAACCTGCCCGAGGGTTTGGGGCGAATCGTCCTGCCCGATCTGGTGCATCCTGTCGATGCAAAGCACGATTTTCGCGCGATCCGCTGGTTGCGCGATATCTACAGAACCCTAATGCCGGATGTTATTCACACGCATCAGAGCAAAGCTGGCTTGGTTGGACGGTTGGCGGCGGATGCGGTGCCTGACGCGCTTGTGGTGCACGGTGTGCATATCTTGTCGTTTGAAGGCGTCAGCCCAATAAAACGCGCAATTTACCTTGCCGCTGAACGCGTTGCAGCGCGGAGAACAGATGCGTTTGTGGGGGTCTCACAGGCGGTGTCGGATGCCTATGTCGAAGCCGGTCTGGCGCATCCGGACCAGATGCACTGTGTGCGTTCCGGCATGATTTTGGACCGGTTTCGAAATGCTCAGCTGCCACGCGACTGGCGGGCGCTATCTAATGCTGATGAAGAAGGCCGGCGTCCACCCGTGGCGCTGATGATGGCGGCGTTTGAGCCGCGCAAACGGCACATACCGTTCCTGCGTGCATTTGCGCGTGTCGCGAACCGGTTGCCTCAGATGCGTCTTTTGCTCGCTGGACAAGGTCCCGAGGAAAACCATGTGCGTGATGAAGTGACTCTTCTTGGACTTCAAGATCAGGTGGTGTTTTGTGGACATAGGGTTGATGCGGAGGCGCTCTTTGCGCTTGCAGATGTCTCTGTGCTGACGTCTGAGCGCGAAGGTTTGCCGCGTGTCGTAGTGCAGTCCATTGCTGCAGGCTGCCCTGTCTTGGCACAAGCATTGCCGGGCCTCGATGAAATCCTGGCGCATGACATAAACGGGCTGATCCTTCCCGCTGATAACATGGATGTGGTGGCGGATCAGTTGATAGATGTTCTGGCGGACCCTGCCAAGCGCACGCGCCTGTCTCGTGGTGCGCGACACACAGACGTCTCGGATTGGGAATTGGCGCGACTTGGTTCGGGAACCGAGCGTTGTTATCGCAGCGCCTTGGGTCAACAGGAGCTTGTCCTGCAGGCCAAACTCGCATGACTTTGTTTATCAACGGGCGGTTTTTGACACAGCCTTTGTCTGGAGTGCAACGTTATGCGCACGAATTGGTGCGGACGCTTGATGATCATTTGGTGAAGCATCCAGCAGTAAAGTCGCGGTTCGGGCAGGTGGTGATTTTGACGCCATGTATGTCAGGCGCGATGCTCGAACAGCTCCCCCGCTACCGCAGTATTGAGGTGTTCCCGACAGGGGCCTCACAGGGACACGTGTGGGAGCAATCACGGCTCTATCAGATCAGCAAGGATGGCGTTCTTCTGAGCCTTGGAAACTGCGGCCCGCTTGCGCATGAAGCACATGTGGTTGCGTTTCATGATACGCATGTCTTTGAAATGCCCGAGGCGTTTTCGCCTGGCTATCGCCGCTGGCACCGGTTTCTGCGGCCGCGACTGGCGCAGCGCGCCAAGGGCCTGATTACGGTGAGCCGACATTCGGCACAGGCGTTGGGGCATTGGTTGGACGTGGATGCAGATCGGTTCGAGGTCGTACCGAATTCGGCTCAGCATGTGCTTCGAATGGAAGAAACCCCTCACGCCCCGGAAGCGTATGGGTTGAACCCCAAAGGATATCTTTTGTCTGTGGGCAACCAAAGCCCGAACAAGAACCTCATTCGCCTCATAGCCGCGCATCGCGATGCTGGATCAGACATTCCACCTTTGGCCATAGTCGGAGACGCGCCGCGTGCTCTGAGCAACGCCAATTTGGGCAATGATAGTCATGTTCATATCTTGGGCCGTGTGCCCGACGCGGATCTTCGCGGACTTTACAAGGGCGCGGCAGGCTTCGTGTTTCCATCGCTGAACGAAGGGTTTGGTATACCGCCGCTGGAGGCCATGCAGCTCGGTGTCCCTGTGCTAAGCTCGAACGCAACGGCGATGCCCGAGGTGCTGGGCGATGCACCCATGTGGCTTGATCCCCGGGATCAGCTTGGGATGACCCTGGCGCTTAAACGCTTTGCTACAATGGAAGAGGATGAGCGCAAAGCTCGGATCACCAAGGGGTTGGCACGTGCGGAGCGCTATTCCTGGCAGGCCAGTGCAGAGGCGCTTATTGAGACGTTGCAGCCCATGTTCGCCACCGGTGCGAGACCAAGGCGCAATCCACGGCTGCACAGGCTGATCAGCGTCCGGTAGGGCGAAAGATCACAGCCGCAGTGCGCAGGATGAGCGTCAGATCCCGAAGTGGTGTGATGGCGCGGGCATAAGTCATATCAAGGCGAAGACGCTCAGTGTAACACCCATCACTGCGGCCCATGATTTGCCATAGGCCCGTGATGCCAGGACGCAGTTTAAGATAGACTTTGGCGTCAGGGCCGTAGCGATCCAACTCAGGCTTGGTGACAGGACGCGGCCCGACAAATGACATATCCCCGCGCAGCACGTTCCAAATCTGTGGCAGTTCATCAAGGCTGGTGCGGCGCAGAAACTGGCCAAGTTTCGTAATACGCGGATCGCGGCTGAGTTTTTGTGTTCGTTTCCATTCGTCTGCGGCAAGTGGATCAGCATCAAGAAGTTCAGTCAGAAGCCGTTCGGCATTGGGCACCATGGTTCGGATTTTCCAACATGAGAATTCCGCGCCATTTCGACCCACCCGTTTATGGCAATAGAAGCCGCTGCCACCTTGCAGACGCATGAGCATCCACAATAGCCCAATCATTGGGAATAAAATTGGCAAGAGTAAAATTGCAATTGCGATGTCCAGGAGGCGTTTGCCCAAAGTTGAGTAGACCAGGGAAAGAAAAGATGTCGTAGAAGAAAAAGGGCGTGCGTGCGGGTGATCCAGCATGGCCATAGGTTGGCTCCGTCGTATGTCCCCACTCACACGTCGATAACCAATCTTTAAGCATCGCAAGGTTTAACAAGCGGTAAACAAGACCTCTAAATTTTGCTTAAACCGGAGAGTTTATAGTTCAGGCGGTCTCGAACCGGACCTGTCCAGGCTCGATGATCGCGGCCGTCAGGCAGTCTGTGGCATAAGCGCCTGTGTCGATGGCGATGCGCCCGCCCTCAGCTATGGCTGCGTCGACAACCGTGTGTCCATGTACCACCCACATGCCGTCCGTGCGCGGCGTGCTTAGAAATGCCGGATGCCCCCAGCGCAAGGTCTGCGGTTTTTGATCGGCTATAGGCTTCGACGGGTCCGCACCGGCATGAAGCACGGCAACATTGCCTGATTGCCAGAGCGTGGGCAGGTCTCTGAGCCAGTTCAGCATCTCATCGCCCATCGTTTTCACAAATAAATCGCGTAGTCTGACAAGCTCTTCGCCACGCGCTGATGGAGAGATGCCGCCAAGGCCAAAACTTGCGATGGTCTGCATCCCGCCGTGCAAGAGCCAGCGACCTTCTTGTTCGGGCGCATCAATAAAGTTCAGCATCATGTCTTCATGATTGCCAGACAAACAGATGATGTCAGGCCGTTCTAACAGCAGGCGCAACACCTCGGCGCTGTGATCCCCACGGTCAACGTAATCGCCCACGCAAATGATGGGAAAATTAGGCAAGCGTGGGAGCAAACGGGTCAAAAGATCGGCGCGCCCATGGATATCGCCGATGGCAATAAAGGGTGTGTCAGGAGCAGGCGGACCGAGCTCGATATCCGGCTTGTTAAGAAAGTTCCGCAGCGCGTTAAGCATATATTAACGACCCGTCTCCGAGAATCTTAACCAAACTATCGCGTTGTGAGGCGCGTGCCCACCTGTTTCGCGCAGTGTGGCGCGACTTGGGGTGAGAGAGTGAATGAGATTTAGGAACG